>JALFXH010000036.1 GCA_022786965.1 Clostridiales bacterium | reverse complement strand
CACACCAACCCCTTCCGGGAAGGAAATCTGGTGGTTGCTCCGCTCGAAGAAACTGATGTTGAAATCGTCGGCGAAGCGGTTCCACTTCATGCTGGTGGACAGGCTTTTCACACCCAATCCCAGCACCTTGCTGACGGGGATTTCCGGGTCTTCCCGGACATCGCCGTAGGCAACGCCGTTGTAGTTAATCCAGGTATCCGTGCGCGGCGCAATGGTGCGCTCATGTTCCGAAATATTCTCCGGGTCAACGTCCGGCAGATTCCAATGGGTGATTTCCAGAAAGTTTTCCCCGTCCAGCCATTTTTCTTCGTCGGAATCCCGTCCCATGACGGATTTCCAGTGCAGGCTCTTGCGGTTTTTCAGGGCTTCCAATCCAGCATAGCACCGCTCCACCGCCGCGGCGGCTTCCGGGGAATTGGAATCCACTACGGAGTAGATTTCAAACTCGGAGTAGAAGTCGTGGGTATTGGTGTAGCGGGGGGATTCGTCCCGGCAGGTGACGGTCTTGCCCATGCGGTAGGTGCCGGTGGGGAGCTTGCCGTAAATGGGTGTCCAGTCGATGTAGCCGTAGGTGGCGGTTCCTTTGGCGACACCTTGGGCGTTGTCACTCCACTGGGGCTGGTTCACCGGGGTGACTACCTCCCATTCGTTGCCGACTTTCCGTTCCAGCCAGTACTCATCTGTGGTGGACAGTGTGCCTCTGCCGGTTTCACTCTGGATGTAGTATACGTCAGAGCCGGAATCGGACAGCCGGTCATCATCCACCCGGAAGTTGAAGCCCCACGCGTCAAATTCCGCCTGCTGGGTCAATTCATCCTCCGATACCGCGCCCTCGGTAATGGCGGCAATGGCCTCATCAAAATAGTATGTCGCAGTCTTGCCGGCAATCCAGCCATCCGTATCCAGAATGACTTTCGTGGTATTGGTGTTGGGAGCGTTTTGAACATCAATACGGTACAGCTTTCCCTCAGTGTTAAAGTAGTAGGTATTGGTTGCCGTCTCCACCGCACCGGAATCCGTGCTCCATGTAGTAGTGAAGCGAATGGTTTCCCAATTGTCTTCTGTAGTGTCGCTGAGCAGGGCAACATTGTCCAAATCCCAGCGGAACATATCAAGATATTCTTCAAACTGGGTGTCGGCGTTTTCGGTTTCCACCCATGTCCCGCTCTGGAGGGCGTAGTGCTTGCCGCCGTACTCCATCCGTCCGCTGGTGGGGTCGGGGCTGGAAGTGGGCATATATTGCCACAGAGTGTCGTCACCCAACCGGGACAGGCACACATACCATTGGGGGTATTCGTTGTTTCCGGTAAGACCCAGTACACAGTCCTTCTGAGACAGCAGACCATCCAGCGCGTCATGGCATTTCTGCAAGCTCTCCTGCTCTTGCGCTGTTTCCACAGTGGCGGCGGATGTATTCGGCTCCTTGGCGGGATTCGTCAGAAGACACACCGCCACGAACAAAATGGCGATTACGCCCAGCAGGCTGACCCAGAAGCTGGGGCGGCGGTAGTTGAGCACCGTTTTGATCCGGTCCTTCACGCTGACCTCCCCGAAAGCCACCAGGCAGGCGGCGAAGTGGGCACGGTTGGTGGAGCAGCTGAGCAAAGCGGCGGAGTAGCTCTTGCGTTCTTCCAGTTCCATAAACTGCACCACCCGCTCGTCGCAGGCCAGCTCAATGTCCTTGCACAACAGAACGTAGGCAATCCACACCAAGGGGTTAAACCAATGCAGCGCCAGGGCCAGAAAGCCGATCATCTTGAACCAGTGGTCGCCCTTTTCCAGATGGGTGCGTTCGTGGGCAAGGATGTGCTTGCGCACCGTGGGGCTTAAGCCCATGGGGATGTAGATTTTCGGGCGGATGAAGCCCAAAATGAAGGCCGTCTCAATGCGGTCGCACTCCCAGCCGCCCCGGATTTTCACCGCTTCCCGCACCTTGTATTTCAGGCTCAGGTAGGCGTAAATGGTGTAGAAACCGAAGCAAGCGGCAACGAAAAGCCACACATAGGGAATCAGACCCTTCCAGTTTAGCGAGGGCTTGGGACGCTCCACCGTGGGCGTTTCCGTGGTCACCGGACGGATGGGATTTTCCGATGTCTGGGGAAGCTGGGCTTCCTGACGCTCCGCCGGGGCTTCCGGGGAGGTTTCCCGTGGGGTCGGGGCAGGGGAGGCGGAAGGCTGCCATTGCTGCACCTGGGCAACCTCTGGCATGGGCTGCAGGCTCAGGCTGCTTTGTATCTCAAAGGGCATCAGCAGCCGCAGACCCGCCAGCAGCCACAGAAAGCAGATAAACTTTCGGGGCGCTTTCTTTAGCAGCACCCGCAGTAACATTACCGCCAGGATTACAATGCTGCCATGAAAGCTGGCGGTCAGTATGTTTGAAAACAGGGATTCCACACGAATTCCTCCTTTTGTCTAGTGATAGGGAACGAAACCGAGCAATGCCCAATGGCGTAACGATAATAGACCCGCTGGGCACGCATTATCCGCGGCGATTCGCCGCTTACTCTTCGTAGCTGTCGATGAGCTGCCGCAGCTGTTCCACTTCCTCCCGGCTCAGGCGCTTGCTTTTGGAGAAAGCGGCGATGAAGGCAGGCATGGATCCCTCAAAGGTCTCCTCAACCATCTCTTCCAGTCGGGATTTTTGGGCTTCCTCCTTGGAGATCAGAGAAGAAACAATGGTATTCTCATTTTTCAGAATACCCCGCTCGCTTAGCCGCCGGATGACGGTGTAGGTGGTTGCCTTGGACCAGCCTAAGTTTTCCTTGGCAAGCTGCACAAGCTTCGTGGAGTTCACCGGCTCATGCTCCCACAGAATCAGGCAGAAGCGGTACTCACTCTCAAAAATTTTCGGGGTCTGCATAACATATCCTCCTTGCTAGTTTAATGCATTAAACCTGATATTTGAAGTTTAACACATTAAACCTGTTTTGTCAACCCTTGCTTTCTTGTCCCGAAGGGCGTATAATAATAAAAACTCCCCTTGAGGGGAGCCGCAGCACTTTAGGAGGTACGCCCATGAAGGCATGGCAGCATTTGAAAACCATAACGAAACACCGCTGGCTTGTCCTGAAGGGCTGCTTTCGGGTTGGTTTATACGCACAGGGCCTGACCCACGACCTGTCCAAGTATTCCCCTACGGAGTTCCGCATGGGCGCGAAATATTATCAGGGCACCCGCAGCCCCAACGCCGCCGAGCGGGAGGACAAGGGCTACAGCGAGGCCTGGATGCACCACAAGGGCCGCAACCGCCATCACTACGAATACTGGACGGATATGAACCGGGAAACCAAGCGCTACGAGCCGATCATGATGCCCCGGCGGTATCTGGTGGAGATGGTCATGGACCGCCGGGCGGCCTGCATGACCTACCAGGGGAAAGACTATCGGGACGATTCGGCCCTCCGATATTTCCAGAAAAGCCGGGAGCGGGAGCTGATGCACCCGGAGACCTGCCGCCAGCTGGGGTACATTCTGACCATGCTGGCAGAAAAAGGAGAGAAGGAGACTTTTCACTTTCTGAAAGAGGAAGTTCTTCAGGGAAAACCCTTCCCATGGGAATAAGAAAACGCACCGGGTCGGGGCGGTGTTCGTAAGACAGAATAATACAACAAGTGCTTATCGGCTTCGCACAGTCTGAAGGTAAATTGTGCTTTAGTCAATCAGTGCGTAGGGCTTATGTCATGACCCCGCCCTACGCTCCTTAACTAAACTGTCCTTTTGCCGCCGTAGGGGACGGCCTCTGGACGTCCCGATGGAATGCAGCGATTCCTTGCACCCCGGTGGAAAACCGGGAAATGGGGCGTCGAGGACGCCGCCCCCTACGCGGACATATTCTCCTTTTGCTGAGTTAGCCCGATAAGCATAATACAAAAAATGACGGCGTGGCTTCGGCCACGCCGTTTTTTGTGACGTTTGCGGACAGAATTCGTACTACTAGGGTGAGAAAGGATGTGAACCCGATTGGAAGACGCAAACATTATCGAATTGTTTTGGGCCAGAAATGAAGATGCCATCGCACAGACGGATGCTGCCTACGGAAGGAGGCTCTACACGCTGGCAAACAGAATCCTGAACAATCGAGAGGACGCCGAAGAAAGCGTGAGCGACACCTATATGAAAACATGGGAAAGCATTCCGCCCCAACGACCTGTATCCTTCTATGCGTTCCTCGCTTCCATCTGCCGCCATCTCGCTTTACACAGGGTGGATTGGAGGCAGGCTGCCAAACGGAACGCCGAAGTTGTAACCCTGACAGACGAGATGGAACGGTGCGTCCCGGATGCTAGACGAGACAGAGAAATGGAAGCCAGGGAAATCGGGAAAGCGCTGAATGCCTTTCTGGATGGCCTGCCCAAAGAATCCAGACTGATTTTTCTGCGGCGGTATTGGCATGCGGACACCATTGCGGAAATTGCCGCCCGGTATGGCATCACCGAGAGCAAAGTCAAAATGCAGCTCAGCCGCACCCGGACAAAGCTGCGTAAGTTTCTGGAAAAGGAGGGAATCCAAGTATGAATGGGAAAAGTCTGCTGATCGGTCTGAGCTGCATTGACCCAAAGTACATCGAAGAATCGGAAAAGGATACGCCTGCCAGGCACGTTATCGCCTGGAAACCGCTGCTGATCGCGGCGGTAATCGCGGCACTGCTCCTTGCGGGCTGCGGATATGTGGTGCTGAGCGAAGCCCAGTGGCTCCAATCCTTTTTCTCCCGTCAAAAGGGGCAGCCCTTAAGCCAGGGACAGTCGGCGTATATTGAACAAAATACGCAAGTCATTGGGCAAAGCGTGACGGTTAACGGCTACACCGTAACCGTGGAATCCGCCATTGCCGAGGAGCGGGTTGCCTGCATCCGGCTTCGGCTGGAAGGGCCGGGACTTGCGGATATCCACAGCGGCGACTTCCGGCCCAGGCCGCTGGCGGATGGAAGGGGCTATGAGTCGCTCTTTTTCGAGAAGGGACACGCTTCTGCGGAGGAAAGCCCCTATGGTTTGGGCAGGTGGATATTCTCCCCGGACGGAAACGCGATTTCTATTCTGATTCAGTTGGATCAGTCCGCCAATCCGGACGCGCCTTCCTTTGAAGCCGGGGTTCCCTATGTGCTGCATCTGACAGACCTGTACGTCAACGGATTTGGTCAGACTGAGAGAATCCTGACAGAAGGGACATGGGATTTTGAAATCGTCTTCGACCACCTGAATACGGATTCCGCTGAATTGATAAGCTTGCCCATTACGATAACCCACGAGAATATCTCCTTGCGCGTCACCTCCGTAAAGCTGCGCACCATGGGAATCGATGTCCGCTTTGCGCCGGGGGCCTATGATTACCTGGGGCGGGATTGTTTTGAGGATTCCTGGGTTGTACTCAAAGATGGCACAAGGGTTTCCGTCTTTCCACAGTTCTATAATCCAAGAGGCAGCGCCGGGCTTTCTCTGGACTGCCCCATTGATCTGAAAGAGGTGGACTATGTAGAATTCCGGGATGGGACCAGGCTTTCTATGTAACGATTGGAGTCAAAAAAGGCGATACGCAGTCAAAATAACTGCGTATCGCCCTATTTTTTTGAATTTCTCGGGACAGATCCCATAACCGGAGCTTCGGGAAATTACCGTATTCCAGATTGATCAGGTAATCCGCACGGCAGCAACCACCAGACGGCCATTGTCCAGGGTGTACTCACAGGTGGACAGGCAGATCAGCTTATCACCGTAGACCGGGGTAATACCGGTATCGTAGAAGGACAGCTTCTTGCAGGTGGACACAAAGTCATTGAACTCCTGCTCGTTGGCGGCATCCACGAACTTGTGGTAGCTGAAGCCCTCTCCCACATTGGCGGAGGTCTTGAACACCGCGAAGATCTTGTAGGTATGGTACTCAGTCAGCGTGTCGAAGAAAATCAGGTTATTCTTGTCCCAGGCGTCCTTACTGGTGTAGTCGTTCAGGCAGGCAAACATACTGCCGTCCGCCATGTGGTGACCGAAGAGGGTGATATTGTCGCTGGGCTTATTGATATCGGCATCGCCCCAGGCGTAGATGCTGCCCCGTTTGCTCTGCTTTTTGTCAAAATCCCGGTACAGGTAGTAGTTGGGATCATTGGGCGTCTGAAGAACGGGGTAGTTCATCTTGGTGCCTTCCATCTTGATCCAGCCAACGGTGTCGTTGTTTTGATCGTAGATGTCCTTATAGCCGGGGAGCATTCCGCCGGCGGCGGTGGGACGGGGGGCTGTTGTCTCGGTCGCTTCCTCAGTGGTTTCCTTGCTTTCCTCTGCGGTTTCCGTCTGGGCGTTGGAAACGATCTGAGAAAGGTCATCCATCCGCTCCGCCTGTTTCTTGCCGTCCAGGAGATAATTGCCAACCATAAAGGCACTGATGCCGAAAGCAGCCACAAGCAGGAGGACGGTTACAATAAACAGTGTTTTTTTCATAGAGTACCTCCATTTCTCATTGTTGTTGTATTATAGTATAGAAACCCCCGGCAGTCAAGCCGCCAAAAGTTTAAGATATTCTTATGTTCATTCACTAATTCATGTAATACATACCCAGGCAGTCCCGCATGGCGTAATAGTTGGGCAAACGCCGCCAGCCGGTGCCGACAGTGGCGTCGCCGTAGAGCACCACCCGGGTATCCGGCAGAGCCTGGGTGCACTCCCACGCCGCGCTGCCGCTGCAGAAGATCATGTACAGATTCTTCAGCCAGGTCATCTGGGTGATGGGGGTGATGTCGCAGAAGGTCTTGCCGATGTTCAGATCCTCCAGGGCGGTGCAGTCCACCAAAGGCGAATAATCCCGGATGCAGCTGTTGTCCAGCTCCAGCCACACCAGATTCTTGCAGCTGCGGATGGGCTCAATGTACTGCACCTCCGTCCAGGCCAGAATCAGGTATTTGAGGTTGGGCATATAGGAGACAAAGTCAATCGTGTGCATGGTCATGTGACCCAGATCAAGGCACACCATGTCCTCGCAGTATTTCAGGTTCACCGTGTAGTCATCAAAGAACTGTCCCACGCCAAAGTGGTTGGGCATGAAGTTGTCCTTATCCGTCCGCAGGGCGATGCTGGGGCCAAGGCGGACCGTCCAGACCACCTTATACTTGTCCCGAACCCGATCCCGGTAGGCGGCCATGTCCTCATTGGCAATGTCGCAGGCAACGACCTTGGCTTTGCTGTTGCCCCAATTGGGGTTGTCCAGCCCATCGCCGAACTTGCCGCACAGGCCGAAAATTACCTTTTCCGCGTTGGGCAGGTATTCCATCTGCGCTTCTACCTCGGCAATATCGTTCACCACGGTCTGGGACAGGTCCACCTCGGTGTCGGTGCTCTGGAACACCTGGTCCCCGATGCGCACCTCCCAGCTGATGTCTACGTCCGGATAGGTTTCCGGAAGGGACGCCAGCACGGCGGGGTCCGCCGCCGGATCAACCATGCGGAGGGTTTTCAGTTCCGGAAGGTTGCCGAGCAAAGACAGATCGGCGTCGGTAATGCCCTCCACCGTCAGCTCCTGCACACTGGCATCCACCAGCTCCCCGCCGATGTGGAACCGGAAATCCAGACCATTGTCCCGGCAATACTGGCTCAGCGCGGAAAAGTCCTGGCTTCCCTCACTGTTTTCCACCGTCACTGTGCGCAGCTTCGTCAACAGCGGGAGCATGGACAGGTTCTCCGGGCTGGCGGTTTTCAGCTCCACGGATTCGGTATCCGCGGGGTATTCGATGCCATCCAGCACGACACAGCTGGAGACCGTTACATTGGGATATTTCTGCCGCAGCAGAGCCAGACTCTCATAATCCCGGCAGCTTTCCGCGTGCACCGTTTCCAGCTGGGGGAAATAGGCCAGCCGCTCCACATCCTCCGAAGACAGGGTATCCACAGTAATTTCCCTGGTGTCACTGGGCAGCTTTCCGCTCTGGAAGGGAACGTTCCAGAGAATTTTGCACTTGGGCATTTTCTGGTGAAGGGCCTCGAAGTGTTCTACGCTCATATCCTCTTCCCGCAGGTCCATACTGGCCGCGTTTTTGGGATACAGCTTAAAATCAACAAGATAGTTGTTGCTCAGAATCAGAAACGATCCTCCCACCGCGGCCAGTACGATGGCCAGAATCAGGATCACCGACAGAAGCGCCGACTTTCCGCGCATATTCTTTCCTCCTGGATTATCAGGCAGGAAAACCTGCCCATACTTCCTTTTATTATGCGGTGGTTTTCTCCATAAGTCAAGGGCAAAATGCCTGCCCTGGGCTAATACTTGCGAAACCGGGAATTCTGGTATATAATATCCCTTTAGAAACGGAGGAACGCGAATGGATTTTAAGGTATTGGCGGTGGGCGACGTGGTGGGAAATCCGGGTCTTGACCGGGTGCGTCGTCATTTGCGGCAGCTGAAACGGAAAACCGGGGCGGATTTTGTCGTGGTCAACGGGGAAAACGCCGCGGTGGTGGGGCTTCTGCCCCATCAGGCGGAGGATATTCTGGATGCCGGCGCGGATGTGATCACCATGGGCAACCACACCTGGGCCAAGCGGGAAATTGTGGACTATATGGAGGACTGTCCCCAGATTCTGCGGCCCGCCAACTACGCCCCCCAGGTGCCCGGACGGGGCTGGCGGGTGTTTGACACCAAGGCAGGCCCCGTGGCTGTCATTGACCTGATTGGCCGGTGCAATATGGACTACGGCCCGGACAACCCCTTCCTGCTGGTGGAGAAAATTCTGAAGGAAATCAATACCAAAATCATTCTGGTGGAGATTCACGCCGAGGCCACCTCGGAAAAGCTGGCCATGGGGTATCTGCTGGACGGACGGGTCAGCGCTGTGTGGGGCACCCACACCCATGTGCCCACGGCGGATGCCCGGATTCTCCCCAAGGGTACGGGCTACGTCACCGATCTGGGCATGACCGGCCCACGGGATTCGATTTTGGGCATCCGGCCGGACCTGTCCATCGCCAAATTCCGGGGCGATCTGACCGAACGTTACCGCTGGGCCGACGGCCCCACCAAAATGGAGGCGGCGCTGTTCACCATTGACAGCGCCACCGGATTGTGCCGCAAGGCGGAAAGAGTGGACGAATGGGACTGAAAATCTTACACGCCGCTGACCTGCATCTGGATTCCCCCTTTGGAGGCTTCTCCGATGAGCAGCGGCAGCTATTAAAAGCACAGCAGCGGCTGCTTCCCGGAAAAATCGCCGACCTGTGCCGGCGGGAAACCTGTGATCTGATGCTGCTGGCCGGCGACATTTTTGACGGGGAAGCCAGCCGGGAGTCCATGGATGTTCTGAAGGAGGCTCTGGCCCGGTGCGGCGTGCCGGCCTTCGTCGCCCCGGGCAATCACGATTTCTGCTGCCCAAGCAGCCCCTGGCTGACGGAAAGCTGGCCGGAAAATGTGTATATTTTTACCGGGGGACTGGAATCCGTGGTTCTGGAAGATCTTTCCTGCCGAGTCTACGGCGCGGGCTTCCGGAGCATGGACTGCCCTTCCCTGCTGGAGGGTTTCCGGGCGGAAGGAACCGAACAATACAAAATCGCCGTTCTTCACGGCGACCCCACCCAGCGGGAATCCCCCTATAACCCCATCACTGCAGGGCAGGTTAAGGCATCGGGCCTACAGTATCTGGCCCTGGGCCACATCCATAAGGCCGGAGCCTTCCGGGCCGGGAACACCCTGTGCGTCTGGCCCGGGTGCCCCATGGGCCGGGGCTGGGACGAAACCGGCGACAAGGGTGTGTGCATCGTGACGCTGGAGGACGAGGCCAAGGTACAGGCCGTAAGCCTTGATACCATCCGCTTCTACGATCTGGAAGCGGATGTGGGAGCCGACGCCGTAGCCGCCCTGGAAAGTCTGCTGCCGCCCCAGGGAAGCCGGGATTTTTACCGTATCGCCCTCACCGGCAACGCCGACGTGGATCTCAAGTCGGTTTATAAGGAATTCCCGGATTTTCCTAACCTGTTTTTACTGGACAAAACGGAGCCGCCCATGGACCTGTGGGAGAACACGGACGCCGACACCCTTGAGGGGATGTACTTCCAGCTGCTCCGCCGCCGCATGGAGGAGGAGCCGGAAAACGCCAGACAGATTCAGCTGGCGGCGGAGATTTCCAGAAAGCTCTTGAGCGGAAGGGAGGTCACGCTGTGAGAATTTACAAAATGACCGCCACTTTCGGCAAGCTGGAGCACGAGACGCTGACGCTTACGCCGGGGCTGAACATCATCACCGCTCCCAATGAATGGGGCAAGAGCACCTGGTGCGCTTTCCTGGTTGCCATGCTCTACGGACTGGACACCCGGGCCAAGACCACCAAAACCGCCCTTGCCGACAAGGAGCGCTACCAGCCCTGGTCGGGCAGTCCCATGTCCGGGCGGATTGACCTCAACTGGAATGGCCGGGACATCACCATCGAGCGCGCCACCCGCCGCCGGGTACCGCTGGGCGAATTCAAGGCCTACGAAACGGTATCCGGCCTGCCGGTGGAGGAGCTGACGGCGGCAAACTGCGGCTCCGTGCTTCTTGGCGTGGAGCAGACGGTGTTCCGCCGGGCGGGCTTTATCCGCTTTTCCGACCTGCCGGTGACTCAGGACGAGGCCCTGCGCCGCCGTCTCAACGCCCTGGTCACCACCGGCGACGACAGCGGCGCGGCAGATCGGCTGGCGGCCAGCCTGAAGGATCTGAAAAACCGCTGCCGCTACAACCGCACGGGATTGCTTCCCCAAGCGGAAGCCCAGCGGGATGCCATTGAGGAAAAGCTCACCGAACTGGAAACCCTGAACACCCAGTGCCAGAAGCTGAAAATGCGCATTGACGAAGTCAAGGACTGGCTGCGGCAGCTGTATAACCACCAGCAGGCTCTGGCCTACGCGAAAATGGAGTCGGGCCTGAACCAGATCGCCCAGACCCGGGAAGCCATGGAGGAAACCGAGCAGACCCTCCGCGCGCTGGAAGCGGCCTGCGCCTCCCTGCCCCCTCAGGCGGAGGTAGAAACCAAGGTTCGGGAGCTGCGGGCCTTCCGGGACCAGTGGAATGCCATCCGCGCCGAGGAGCGGCAGGCTCCCACGGAACCACAGAAGCCGGAGCTGCCCAATCCCTTCACCGGGCTGACCGCGGAAGCGGCCCGGGCCATGGCCCGGGAGGACGCCCGGGAGCTGACGGAGCTTTCCCAGTCGAAAATGCCCCTGATCTTCATGATCATCGGCGCCATGGGCCTGCTGGCGGCGGGTGGGCTGGCCTATCTGACAGCCTATGTTTTCGCCGTCGTTGCCGGCGGCGTGGGCCTGCTGGCCCTCATCTGGGGTGTCATTGACCGGGTGACCACCCGGAAAAAGGCGTTGGCCATCGTAGAAAAGTACGGCACCGCCGACTGGAAGCAGTGGACGGCCCCCATCTCGGAATACGAGCAGGAGATGATTGCCTACGGTGAAGCTCTGAAGCTCTATCAGGAGGTAAGCAGCGATCTGGAGGTCCGTCTGATGGTTTTGCGCAAAAAGCGGGACTCTCTGTGCGGCCTGCAGGAGCCGGAGGAGGTGCTGGACTTCTGGCAGGAAGCTCAGCGTCAGTGGGAGCAATATGACAGGATGCGGGCGGAAGCTGTTACCGCGAAGCGGCATCTGGAGGCTTTGAACGCCGTGGTCAAGCCCGTGGAAAAGCCCACGACTCCCGACAATCTGACCCAGAACGAAGCCCAGACCGCCCAGCTGCTGGCGGAGTGTGCCGCGGAGCAGCAGCGGCTTCAAAACCGCCTGGGCCAGTATCAGGGCCGGATGGAGATTATCGGCAGCGCAGAAGACCTGCGCTTGCAGCACAAGCGGGTATGCGACCGTATCGCCCGTCTGGAGGACACCTACACCGCCCTGACCATCGCCCAGGAGACCCTCACCCAGGCCCGGTCGGAGCTTCAGCGGCGGTTTGCGCCCCGGATCACCCAGCGGGCTCAGGAACTGCTGGGCGCCATGACGGACGGACGCTACCAGAGCCTGACCATGGGCGAGGACTTCTCCCTCCGGGCATCCGCCGGGCAGGAGGACGTGCAGTGCGACGCCATCTGGCGCAGCGACGGCACCATCGACCAGCTGTATCTGGCCCTCCGGCTGGCGGTGGCGGAGGAGCTGACTCCCGACGCCCCGCTGGTGCTGGACGACGCGCTGGTGCGCTTTGACGATACGCGCATGGCGGCAGCCCTGACGATTCTTCGGAAAATGGCGGAAAACAAGCAGGTTATCTGCTTTACCTGCCAGGGAAGAGAAGCAAAGGCATAGAAAAAGCACCGGACTTCCGGTGCTTGATATGCTCCCTCTATGAGAGACAGTGAAATAAAACACTGTCATCATGGAGGGAGTATTTGTATGTCCAGGAAACAAAAAAAGAGTGCAGAAGAAAAAGTAAAGATCATCAGACAATATCAGCAGGGAGAAATCAGCATA
>JALFXH010000099.1 GCA_022786965.1 Clostridiales bacterium | reverse complement strand
GAACGGGTACACGGCGAGGAACTGATTGATAAACGGGTGGGTACCCTGTCCGGCGGGGAATTGCAGCGGGTGCTGCTGGCGTTGGCGCTGGAGCCCATGCCCAACATCCTGATTCTGGACGAGCCTCTGTCCGGTGTGGACGTGGAAGGTATGGAGACATTGATGGATATGCTGGATGAGATTCGGAAAAACTTCGATCTGTCCATTCTCATGACCACCCACGACTTTTCCCTGCTTCCCCGTTACGCCAATCAGGTTGTGCTCATTGACCGGGGCATTCTGATTCAGGGTGAACCGGAAACCGTGCTCCATTCTTCCGAATTCGCCCAGGCGTTCCATATGAAAGGAGGCAGCGTATGAGCCTTTGGTACTGGTTTTGCGGTTTTTTGCCCTTTGAAATGCTCCGTTGGGATTTCATGAAAAACGCCCTGCTGGCGCTGCTGCTGATGGCGCCGCTGTTTGGTCTCCTGTCCACCATGATCGTCACCGGGCGCATGAGCTTCTTTTCGGATGCCCTGGGCCACTCCGCGTTCACCGGCATCGCTATTGGCGCAATCTGCGGCATGAGCGCCCCGACCTGGGCGGCGGTTCTGTTCAGCGTGGTTTTCGCGTTGATATTCTCCTATGTTCACAGCCGCTCCAATCAGGCAGCTGACACGTTAATCGGCGTTTTCTCAAGTACCGCTGTGGCGCTGGGCATCTTTATCGCCACACTGGGCGGCGGCAGTTTTACCAAATACAATAAATACTTAATTGGTGACATTCTGTCTGTGACTCCTGGGGAAATCGGCCTGCTGGCTCTGGTGCTGCTGGCAGTTCTGATCTTCTGGGTGCTGTGCGCAAACCGGTTGACGCTGACAGCCATCCATCCACAGCTGGCATCCTCACGGGGCATTCCGGTGGGGCTGTCCCAGACACTGTTCACGGTAGCCATTGCCGTCGTCGTCACCCTGAGCATTTCCAGTGTTGGTCTTCTGATTCTGAACTCCCTCATGGTTCTGCCCGGTGCCTCCGCCCGGAATATCTCCAAAAATCTGCGGCAGTACCATGGCTTCTCCGTCCTGTTCGCTCTGCTTGCGGGCATCGGCGGCTTGACGGTATCCTACTATTCGGGCTGCTCCGCCGGTGCGGCAATCAGCCTGATACTGGCGGCAATTTTTGCCATTACTTTCGTAATGCGGAAAGGATACGCGTAAATGAAAGCGGAAATACAGGCAATTGCCCGCATGAAAAGCGATTTTCCAACAAAATTTGGCATTCCAAGGCAAAGTGGGCTGGTAGAAGAGCTTCGTTCAACCATCGTTTTTGAGCCGGAATACCGAAATCCGGATGCACTGCGGGGGATTGATGGCTATTCCCATCTATGGCTCATCTGGCAGTTTTCCGAGGCAGTCCGAAAGGATTGGTCCCCTACGGTCCGGCCTCCCCGTCTGGGCGGCAATACCCGCATGGGCGTTTTCGCCACCCGCTCCCCCTTTCGACCCAATTCTCTGGGCCTGTCCTGCGTCCGCCTACTGGGTGTAGAGGATACAAAGGAATTTGGAACCGTGCTCCATGTGGGCGGCGCGGACCTGATGGATGGGACGCCAATCTTTGACATCAAGCCCTATATTCCCTACAGTGATTCCCACCCGGAAGCTCTGGGCGGTTTTACAGATCGAGCCGGTGAATTTCTTTTGGATGTCGTTTTCCCCCCTCATCTCTTGGAAATGATCCCACATCAGAAACAGAATGCAGCCATAGGCATATTGCGTCATGATCCACGTCCTTCCTATCATCATGATCCACAGAGGATATACGGACTTCCATTTGCAGGTTTCAATATTCGGTTTCAGGTTACCGGGCAAACGCTCACTGTTGTGGAGATTGACAGGATTTAGAGTTGTACAGCAATAAAAAGCAGCATCCGTATTGTTTCCAACGGGTGCTGCTTTTCTAGATAACTATGTTATCCGGTAATTTATTCCAAGGTAAGCTGGATCAGACCGGTAATTTCATTGCCACTAACGTCAGTCGCAGACAGTACAAAAGATAGATTGTTTCAAATGGATCCGTACAAAGAATTCGGCTTAACTACTGGGCAGGCCAACGGATTGTCGCTGCCGTCTTGACAGCCCGGCGGACTGTCAAAGGCAGAATTCTCCCCGCTCTTACAATATGGAAAAACCCCGTTCCTTAGAACGGGGTCTGTGTTGGCATTACCTATCTTCCCGGGCAGTCACCCGCCAAGTATTGTCGGCGTACATGAGCTTAACTTCTGTGTTCGGGATGGGAACAGGTGGACCCTCATGACAATCAATACCAACTTCTGTGGATGGCTCTTAACCAT
>JALFXH010000090.1 GCA_022786965.1 Clostridiales bacterium | reverse complement strand
TCCGGAAAGGATTTGAAGCCCTGTAATTCCAGTGATTTTAAATACACAGCGTAACCTCATTCAAAAGATTATAATTCAGTTTATTATAGTCGAAAGAGGCAGTAATTGCAAGCATTTCTTTGACGGCAATGCGGCCGTAAAGCATTGCGATTGAAAAAAGGCTCCCCTCTCAGGGGAGCTGTCAGTGTAAACTGACTGAGGGGTGTCGCTTTGTCCCACGAAACACCCCTCAGTCACGGCTGTCGCCGTGCCAGCTCCCCTGGAAGGGGAGCCTTTATTCACTTCCGGCAGCCAGCGCAGCCGCCGCAATTGCCGCAGCAGCCACCCTTTCTTTTATCCTTCCGCAGTTTGGCGGCAGCCAGTATCACGGCCAGCCCCAGAACCGCCAGTACGATAATATCTCCCATAATCTTCTCCTTACACGCCGATGCGGACATTGGTATCCGCGTATTTGTTTTTTCGAATTGTCAGGTAAACCAGCCCTGCCAGCGCCGCCAGGGCGGCAACGGTCATCGGGCCAAAGCTGGCTTCCCCGGTCATCAGGCCCGCCAGCTGGTAGACAATCAGGGAAATGACATAGGCAAAGCCGCACATATAGCCCACGGTAATCAGCGTCCACTTTCTGCTGCCCATCTCCCGGCGGATGGCGCCGATGGCGGCAAAGCATGGGGCGCACAGAAGATTGAAAACCATGAAGCTGTAAGCCCGGACCGGACCGAAATCCGCGGCAATCAGCTGCCAGATTTCACTGCCGGTTTCGCTGAGGTCGCCTGCGTAGTGATAAAGCGTGCCGAAGGTCATGACCACCTGCTCCTTGGCAATCAGGCCCGTGGCGGTGGCAACCGTTGCCTTCCAGGCCATGTCCCCTGTCCAGCCAAGGGGGTAGAAAATCCAAGAGAACAGCCGTCCGATATCCGCCAGCAACGAGAGGTTACTGTCCTCCACCGCTCCGAAGCTGCCGCCTGCAAAGCCGTAGCCCTTGAGGAACCACAGCACAATGGAGCTGAGCAGCACGATGGTAGCGGCCCGCTTCACAAAGTCCATTCCCCGATCCCAGGTGGAGCGCAGCACATTTCGGGCGGAGGGCAGGTGGTAGGCGGGCAGCTCCATGACAAAGGGGGCGGGCTTGCCCGCGAAGGTTTTGAACTTCTTGAGAATCACGCCGGAAACCATCACCGCCCCAATGCCAATGAAGAAAGCCGACACCGCCACCAGCGGGGAATTGCCGAAGACCGCCCCGGCAAACAGGCCGATGATGGGCATTTTCGCCCCGCAGGGGATGAAGCCCGTGGTCATGACGGTGATTTTCCGGTCGTTTTCCTGCTCAATGGTGCGGGACGCCAGAATTCCGGGCACGCCGCAGCCGGTGGCTACCAGCATGGGGATGATGGATTTGCCGGACAGGCCGAATTTCCGCAGAAGCCGGTCCATGATGAAGGCCACCCGGGACATATAGCCCACGTCTTCCAGAATGGACAGGAGCAAGGAAAGCACCAGAATCTGGGGCACAAAGCCCAGCACCGCGCCCACGCCCGCTAAAATGCCGTCCATCACCAGCCCATAGAGCCAGCCGCTGACCCCCAGCGTGGTCAGTACGCTGTCCAACGCATTGGGAATCCATTCGCCGAAGAGGACATCGTTGGCCCAGTCCGTGCCGATGGTGCCGATGGAGAAGGGGAAGCTGCCCATGGCGATAGCGTACATGGTAAACATGACCAGAGTGAAAATCGGCAGGGCCAGCACCCGGTCTGTCACAACGCGGTCAATTTTGTCAGACAGGGACAGGGCATGCTTGGGGGCTTTTTTCTGCACCGCTTTGCGGATGACGGACTCGATGTAGGTATACCGCTGGTCGGCGATGATGGATTCCGCGTCGTCCTCCAGCTCTTTCTCGCAGTCGGCAATGTGCTTTTCCAGATGGGCCGTCACCTCCTCCGGCAGAGACAGTTCCTTTCGCACCATCTGGTCCCGCTCAAAGAGCTTGATGGCGTACCAGCGCAGGTAGTTTTCCTTCACCCTGCCCTCGATGGACTCCTCGATGTGGGCCAGAGCGTGCTCCACACTGCCGCCGAACACATGGGGCCGGTCGCCGTGGGTGTGGTTTTTCGCCAGCTCCACCGCTTTTTCCGCCGCCGCCAGGCATCCCTCCCCTTTCAGGGCGCTGATTTCGATGCAGGGGCAGCCCAGGGCCTTGCCCAGCTTTTGCAGGTCGATGGTGTCGCCGTTCTTTCGCACCAAATCGATCATGTTCACCGCCAGCACCACCGGATGGCCCAGATCCATCAGCTGGGTGGAAAGATAGAGGTTGCGCTCGATGTTGGTGCCGTCCACAATGTTCAATATGGCATCCGGGTGGTCTTCCACCAGATAGGTCCGGGTCACCAGCTCCTCCGGGGAGTAGGGGGACAGGGAGTAGATGCCGGGCAAATCCTGAATCACCACCTCCGGGTGGCCCTTCAAGGTACCCTCCTTCTTCTCCACCGTGACCCCGGGCCAGTTGCCCACATACTGGTTGGAGCCGGTTAAAATGTTGAACAGGGTTGTTTTTCCGCAGTTGGGGTTGCCCGCCAGGGCGATTTTGATTTGGCTCATAATTTCTTCCCTTCTAAGTTAGCTTGCGCTAACAAATGTTCAAAAAAATCAGTAAATCTCGATCATTTCCGCGTCCGCTTTTCGCAGGCTCAGCTCGTAGCCCCGGACGTTTACCTCCATGGGGTCCCCCAGCGGGGCCACCTTGCGGACAAAAATCTCCACATTTTTCGTGATGCCCATGTCCATGATTCTCCGGCGCACCGCCCCCTCTCCATGGAGCTTCAGCACCACCACGGACTGCCCGATTTTCGCGTCTTTCAATGTTCGCATACCTTGGCCTCCTTATAATTAGTCTCAGCTAACCATGCAAGTTAGCATTCGCTAACAGCTACGCACAGAATACCCCATCTTCCCCATTTTGTCAAGTCCCTTTCCCGGGAAATGGCCAGAATCCATTCAGAAATATTGTTCTTTAGCTGAGCAATGCCTTCCCCTTTTGGGAAGGTGCCCCCGAAGGGGGGCGGAAGAGGGCAGAGCCGCTTTGGTTTTCTACATTGTTTCGGCGAAATGGTATGTTCCTCTTCCGACCTCGCTTACGCTCGGTCACCTTCCCCAAAGGGGAAGGCCTTGGTGCGATAAATTCCCCTTTACCTTATTTAGAATTCAGGATTTCTTCTGCCGTCATCATACCGTCAATGGCCGCAGACATGATGCCCCCGGCGTAGCCCGCGCCCTCGCCGGTGGGGTACAGGCCCCGGATTTGGGACTGGCGGGTTTCGTCCCGGAGGATGCGGACGGGAGAGGAGCTTCTGGTCTCCGGGGCGGTGAGCACCGCGTCCGGGGCGGCAAACCCCGGGAGCTTTTTGTCCAATTTGGGCAGGGCCTGCTCCATGGCCACGGTGAGCTTGTCCGGGAGCACATCGTGAAGGTCGCACCAGGTCACCCCGGGGCGGTAGGTGGGATTGACGCTGCCAGCACCCGTACTGGGCTCATGGGCCAGAAAGTCACCGACCTTCTGCGCTGGCGCCCGGTAGCTGCCGCTGAGGTTGTATGCCCGCTCCTCGATCTCCCGCTGCCAGCGCATGCCGCCCAAGACCCCCGCATAGGGAAAGTCGGCGGGCTTCACCGTGACCAGCAGGGCCGCGTTGGCGTTCTCCCCTTCCCGGTCGGAGTTGCTCATGCCGTTGGTGACGATGCGCCCGGCTTCGCTGGCCGCCGCCACCACATGACCGCCGGGGCACATACAGAATGTGTACACCGTGGCGTCTTCCAGATGCTCCACCAGCTTGTAGTCCGCCGGGGGCAGGGCGGGATTGTCGGAGCCGTACTGGGCCCGGTTGATGACGCTCTGCTTCTGCTCAATCCGCGCGCCCATGGCGAAGGGCTTTGGCTCCATGGGAACGCCCATGGCGTCCAGCATTTCAAAGGTATCCCGGGCGCTGTGTCCGATGGCAAGCACCGCTGCGTCACAGTCGATGATTTCCCCGGCGTCTGTTTTCAGGCCCGTAAGGCGGCTGCCCTCCACGCATAGTCCCGTCACCCGGGTGTTGAAGCGCACCTCGCCCCCAAGGGAGAGGATGCGCTTTCGCAGATTCTGCACCACGGTGAGCAGAACGTCCGTGCCCACATGAGGCTTGGCATCGTAGAGAATGTCCTCCCTTGCCCCAGCCTGCACGAACTGCTCCAAAACCCAGCCGATTCTGGGGTTATTCACCCCGGTGTTCAGCTTGCCGTCGGAGAAGGTGCCCGCGCCGCCCTCGCCGAACTGGACGTTGCTTTTTTCGTCCAATTCTCCGGTGGCAAAGAATTTTTCCACCTTCTCATGGCGGCTCTGGGCGTCCTCGCCCCGTTCCAGAACCAGGGGCTTCCAGCCCGCAAGGGCCAGAATCAGCGCGGCGAACATCCCCGCCGGGCCGAAGCCCACCACCACGGGACGTTTTTCCGGGGCAGGCAGGTTTTTGGGCGCTTGATAGAAGGACGTGGGGGCGATGGAGGCCTTTTTACAGCCGCTTTGCCGAAGAATCCTGTTTTCGTTTCCTTCCACCGCCACGTCCACGGTGTAAATTATCTTCACATCCGGCTTTTTCCGGGCGTCCACACTGCGGCGGACGATATGAAGCTGCCGAATTTTGGAATTACTCAGCCGAAGAAGCCTGGCCGCTTCAAACTGAAGCTGGTGGGCGTTGTGCTCCGGCGGCATGGATATGTCCCGCAGTCTGATCATAGCTTACCTCCCGCGTGAAGTCCGGCAAGACGTCCGGAGCTCCACGCCCATTGCAGATTATAGCCGCCGCAGTCGCCGTCGATGTCCAGCACCTCGCCGCAGGCGTACAGGCCGGGAACGAGACGGCTTTCCATGGTGGTTTCATCAAATTCCGAGGTCAAAATGCCCCCGGCGGTGACCTGGGCACTGTCCATGCCCATGGGTTCTGTGAGGGATACCTCCAAAGCCTTTACGGCGGACACGGCCTGACCGATTTCCCAGTCGGACAAATCCCGAACCATGGCGTTTATCATCAGTCCTGCGCTCTGGGCCAGCACCCGGCCCAGACGGTTGTGGAGGATGCCCGTTAAGAGTTCGGACACCGGCAGGTTGGTCTCCCGCCGCCGTGTCAGTTCATCGCGCAGGTCATTGGCAGAAACCTCCGGCAGGAAGTCCAGCCGGCAGGCCCAGTCTCCTCCGCCCTGACACACATCCCGGGAAATCTCAAAGATCACCGGCCCGGACAGGCCGTACTCCGTAAATTGCAGCTGTCCGGTGCTTCCAGCGGTGAGAGCACCGTTGTGCAGAATTTCCGCCCGGCAGTTTGCCCGGATGCCCTTGAGAGACGGACACCCGGCCCAGCCGGATTTGATCTGCACCAGCGTGGGACGCAGCTTGGTGCAAGTATGCCCCAGGGAGCGCAGCAGCTTGTAGCCAGACATGGAGCCGCCCAGCTTGGTGCCCGCGAGACCCCCGCAGGCAACAATCAGCCTGTCGCACTCCACCGTTTCCCCCTTTGCTTCCACCCGGAAGCCATTGGGGGTTTTCTTCACCTTTTCCACTTCAAAGCCCAGTTTTACCCGGATATTCGGCTGTTCCAGCCCAAAGCGAAGCACATCCACCACAGAATTGGCCTGATCGGAGTAGGGGTACACCCGCCCCGAGTCCTCCGCCACGGTGAGAAGGCCCAGACCGCGAAACCAACTTAGCGCCGCTTCCGGCGGGAATTTTGAGATTGCGTATTTTGCGAATTCCGGGGCGTTTCCGTGGTAGCCCCTGTTTCCTGCGTGAAGATTCGTCAAATTGCAGCGTCCGTTTCCCGTGGACAAGAGCTTTCTGCCCACCCGGGTCTGCCGCTCCATGAGGATGACCTGCGTCTCTTGATTTTCCGCCGCCGCCAGCGCCGCCGCCATGCCCGACGCCCCGCCGCCAATGATTCCAATTACCATACGCTCTTTCCTTCCATGAATGCCGATTGCGTTCCAACGCCTTCCCCCGGGGGGAAGGTGGCCCGGCGCAAGCCGGGTCGGATGAGGAACGGCGACATGCAGCAAATCTGTAAGCAGTTTGTAAAAAAGGTACCGGCTTGAAAGATGTACTTCTTATCTGACTGCACTTCAAATTGAAAGCGGTCGCCGTTCCTCATCAGTCTCGCTTCGCTCGACAGCTTCCCCCCGGGGGAAGCCATAATGCGCTTCCGTCTTTCCTTGCAATTATACTCGATAATCTGTCTTTACACAAGGCCAAAAAATATGGTATAATCCCTCTGGTGATACCATGGACAGAAGTAATATTGACAAAATCGCCCAGAATGCGGAGGACAGGGTGCTCCTTGCCAAGCTCTGGGACAAAATTAACGCCGGAATGCGCAAGAACATCCCGGCAAGTACCGGCTTTCTCTCCCCCCGGGAGCAGGAAATGGCCCGCTACCTCTTTGGCTGCCCCGAGGGACTGCATTTCTTTGGAGGATACCCGGATTCCGATCGAAAACTCCTGATTTTCCTGCCGGAATATTTGGAGGAAGCCACGCTTTACGATGCGGATTCTCCCTGCGTCTGTCTTCGAGCAACCTTTTATCAGGGTGACAGCCCCAGCCACCGGGACTTTCTTGGTGCCCTGATGGGGGCCGGCATCGGACGGGAAACGGTGGGCGACATCTGCGTGGGGGAAGGACGCTGTGATTTCTTCGTTACGGCGGAGATTGCCCCCTATCTCCTGCAAAATTTCACCTCCGCCGGGCGCACCAAGCTCCATTTGGAGCAGATTCCGCTGGCGGATGCCCGCATCCCGGAGCCGGAGGTAAAAGAAATCAAAGACACCCTGGCGTCCCTGCGGTTGGACAGTGTGATTGCCTCCGGCTTCCGCATTGGGCGGAGTCTGGCTGCTCAGTATATTACCTCGGGGAAAGCCGCCATGGACGGCCTGCCCTGTGAAAAGCCCGACAAAACGGTTTCCGAGGGTATGAAAATCTCCGTCCGGGGCCTGGGGAAGATAAAGCTTGCAAAGGTAAACGGAAAGACAAAAAAAGACAGAATTTCGGTGGTAATCCACCGCTATGTGTGAGGAAATAATTATGAACATGAGTGAAGTTATCACCAGAATCAACGTTCTGGCGAAAAAAGCGAAAACCGAAGGCCTGACCGATGAAGAGGTGGCGGAGCGGGACAAGCTGAGACGCATCTACATCGATTCCGTCAAGGCCAATCTGGTGGGCCAGCTGGACAACACCTACATTGTCGGCCCCGACGGCACCAAAAAGAAACTGGAGCGCAAGTAAGGAGGGATTCCATGGCATTTCTGCCCATTACCAAACAGGAAATGCAGGCGCGGGGCTGGGAAAGCTGCGATTTCGTCTATGTCATCGGCGACGCCTACGTTGACCACCCCTCCTTCGGCCACGCCATTATCAGCCGAGTGCTGGAAGCAAACGGCTACAATGTCGGTATCATCTCCCAGCCGGATTGGAAAAATCCCAAGTCCATCGACGTGTTCGGGCGGCCCCGGCTGGGGTTTCTGGTGTCCGGGGGCAACATGGACTCCATGGTGAACCACTACTCCGTCAGCAAGCGCCGCCGGAAAACCGATGCCTTCACCCCCGGGGGCGTTATGGGCAAGCGGCCGGACTACGCTACCATCGTCTATTGCAACCTCATCCGCCAGACCTACAAGGACGTACCCATCCTCATCGGCGGCATTGAAGCCAGTCTGCGCCGCCTTGCTCACTACGACTACTGGTCCGAGAGCATGAAACGCTCCATATTGCTTGACAGCCAGGCGGATTTACTCATGTACGGCATGGGGGAACGGAGCATTGTGGAGCTTGCCGAGGCACTGAACTCCGGCATGAACGTCCGGGACATCACCTACATTGACGGCACGGTGTTTCGGGCGGCGGAACTGGACGAGAGCCTGCCCACGATTCAACTTCCCTCCTTTGAGGAATTAAAGGCAAATAAGAAAAAATACGCCGAGTCCTTCAAAATCCAGTACGGCAACTGCGATCCCTTCACCGCCAAGCGGCTGGCTGAGCCCTACGGAAAGGAATTCGTGGTGCAGAACCCGCCCCAGAAGCCTCTGACCATGGAGGAAATGGACGCCGTCTATGACCTTCCTTATGAGCGAACCTGGCATCCCAGCTACGCCAGGCTTGGGGGCGTGCCCGCCATCGAGGAGGTCAAGTTCAGTCTTGTCTCCAACCGGGGCTGTTTCGGGGCCTGCTCCTTCTGCGCCCTGACCTTCCATCAGGGGCGGATTGTACAGGTTCGGAGCCATGAATCCATCCTGAAAGAGGCGGAAATCATGGTAAAGGACAAGGATTTCAAGGGCTACATCCACGACGTGGGCGGCCCCACCGCCAATTTCCGGCACCCGGCCTGTGAAAAGCAGATGACGAAAGGGGCCTGCGGCGGGCGGCAGTGCCTGTATCCCACGCCCTGCAAAAACATGAACGCCGACCACAGCGACTACGTTGCCCTGCTGCGCAAGCTCCGGAATATACCCGGGGTGAAGAAGGTCTTCGTCCGCAGCGGCATCCGGTTTGATTACCTTCTGGCAGACAAAAAGGACACCTTTTTTAAGGAACTGGTACAGTACCACATCTCCGGGCAGCTAAAAGTCGCCCCGGAGCACGTCTCCGACCCGGTTCTCGCCCGGATGGGAAAGCCCAGAAACGCGGTGTACAACCGGTTTGTGGAGAAGTATTTCACCCTGAATAAACAATACGGCATGAATCAGTTCCTCGTGCCTTACCTCATGTCCAGCCACCCCGGCTCCACCATGAAGGAAGCCGTGGAGCTGGCGGAGTATATCCGGGACATGGGCTACAACCCGGAGCAGGTGCAGGACTTCTACCCCACCCCCTCTACCCTGTCCACCGTCATGTACTATACGGGCCTGGACCCCCGGACCATGGAGCGTGTCTATGTCCCCACGGACCCCCACGAAAAGGCCATGCAGCGGGCGTTAATCCAGTACCGGGACCCGAAAAACTATTATCTGGTGAAGGAAGCGCTTATCAAGGCCCACCGGGAGGACTTAATCGGCTCCGGCCCCAAGTGCCTGATTCGGGCTGTGCCCCCAAGGCGGCCAAATGCCGCGGCCAAGACGGCACGCCGGCGCTAACGTTCACCTTGTCTGTCAGATGTGGGATACGCGCTTTCACAAATCAGCGCTTCTTTTTCCTGCCGGGGCAGGCGCTTTACCGCCGCTTCCCGCTTTAGCGCCAGGGAATGGGTTCCGCATTCTTCCTGATACACCAGCTCCAGCGGCCCCCGACCCCGGGTATATTTCGCGCCCCTGCCCTGCCGGTGGGCTTCCAGCCGGCGGGCCACGTCGGTGGTGATGCCGGTATATAATGTCCCATCCCCGCAGCGGAGAATATACAGATACCACATTGCTTTTCCTCCATACCACGGCGGCTGATGCCGAAGGGCGGGTCAGATGACCCGCCCCTACATTTTTATCTTCGGAACCGCTTGCTCAGTACCCTGTCCAGCAGAAAGAAGGTCACGTTGCCCAGGATGAGCATGACAACCGTCATGACCTTCCCCGCTTCGGCAAATTCCTCCGCCAGCGCGTCCAGCCCGAACAGGTGAATCAGCAGCCAGTACAGTGCCAGAATCACGGCGTTGAACAGGAGTCCTTTCCACAGCCAGGGCAGCTTTTTTCTTTCCAGCCGGGGCTTCACCATGGGGTAGTAGCCCAGGGCGGCAAACACCGCCGCCGCTTCCTTATCCGGGGACAGCAGCAGCGACAGCACCGCCACCGCCCCATACCAGGACCAGCCCATTTTCCCACCGCAGGTTTTCATTACCACCTGCGCCAGAATCATACAGGCCATGGGGCAGATAAAGGTCGCCACGGGGATGAGGGTGCCAAGACACATAACGACCACCCCCAGCGCCGCCAGCACGCCCCCAAGGGCAACGGCGTAGGCCGGATTTCTTTTACTGCTTGCCATTGCGCTTGAGCAGGCCGTACTTCACGTCCCACAGCTTCTGGGACAGGTCCACATAGTAGGTCTGGGGATTGTCAAAGCGCTTGATTTCGTCCCAGAGGGTGTCCACCTGCTCTTTGCAATATGCGCGGATTTCCTCCAGGGTGGGCAGCTTGTACACAAGCTTTCCGTCCTTGAAAATGGGCACCTGCAGCTCCTTCGCGGTGAAATTGTAGACCTGCTTGGTCTTCCAGGTGGCCTCGGGGTCGAAAATCTCCAGATCCTTGCTGTCGTCCACGATTTCGTCGTACACCGTCAGATAGTCGGCGATGGCCTTGCCGGTGTCCTTGGCGTAGAAACGGTACAGCTTCTTATAGTGGGGGTTGGTGATCTTGATTACGTTCTCGGAAATCTTGATCTTGGGCACGATGGTGCCGTCGGGCTCCTCCACGGCGGCCAGCTTGTACACGCCGCCGAACACCGGTTCGCTCTTCGCGGTAATCAGCCGCTCGCCCACGCCGAACAGGTCGATTTTCGCCCCCTGCCGCAGAATGTCCCGGATAATGTACTCGTCCAGGGAGTTGGACACGGAAATGCTGCACTCCGTCCAACCCGCCTCGTCCAGCATCTTTCTGGCCTGCTGGGTCAGGTAGGCCATGTCGCCGGAATCCAGGCGGATACCGCACTTGGTGATGCCCATGGGCTTCAGCACCTCGTTGAATACCCGGATGGCGTTGGGCACGCCGGACTTCAGGGTGTTGTAGGTGTCCACCAGAAGCACGGCGTTGTGGGGATACATCTGGGCGTAGGCCTTGAAGGCCTCATACTCGCTGTCAAACATCTGCACCCAGGCGTGGGCCATGGTGCCGCCGGCTCTTACCCCGAACAGCTGGTCAGAGATGGTGCAGGCGGTGCCGTGGCAGCCGCCGATGTAGGCAGCCCGGGCACCCAGAATGGCGGCGTCCGCGCCCTGTGCCCGGCGGGAGCCGAATTCCAGCACCGTACGGCCCTCGGCAGCACGGACAATGCGGTTGGCCTTGGTGGCGATCAGGCTCTGGTGGTTAATGCACAGCAGCATATAGGTTTCCACCAGCTGAGCCTGAATGGCGGGGGCCCGGACGGTGATAATCGGCTCGTTGGGGAAAATGGGAGTGCCCTCGGGCACGGCCCAGATGTCGCCGGTGAACTTGAAATCGGCCAAAAATTGCAGGAATTCCTCGCTGAACATATTCCGTCCCCGCAGATATTCGATATCCTCCGGGCCGAAATGCAGCTCCTGCACATACTGGATGATCTGCTCCAGACCAGCGGCGATGGCAAAGCCGCCGCCGTCGGGGCACTGGCGGAAGAACAGGTCAAAATAGGCAATCCGGTCGCAATAGCCCGTGGCAAAATAGCCCTGGCTCATGGTCAGCTCGTAGTAGTCGCAAAGCATGGTGAGATTCAGTTTGTCATTGATAACCATAGGTTGGTCACCTCTTTCTGATGAATGGAATCATTATAACACGCCACGGTGAAAAGGCAAGCTTTTTCATTGACAGCCGCCGGGTTTTGGGCTATATTTTAAGTAGGAAGTGTGCAGAGTGGAGAGAGGAGCGTGTAAACCTTATAGCTTTTACTTACATTTTACAATGTGCTTATCGGCTTTACTCAGCTACATTGTTCTTTAGCTGCACAGGCGCGGCAGCGCCCATACCTTCCCCCGGGGGTGGTGCTCCGCGCAGCGAATTAAAATCAAAATGATTGCCGGTGGCAATCATACCCTAATTTACTAGGTGCCCCCAAAGGGGGCGGATGAGGAACGGCGACAGCCTCTGGCGTGGAATGCAGTTAATTCAGAATGTACCGCCCTCCAAATCGTACCTTCTTTACGAACTGCATTCATAATCGCTACATTTCGCCAATCCTCATCCGACCTCGCTGGCGCTCGGCCACCTTCCCCTCGGGGGAAGGTATTGATCCGCTAAATACTGCTTTAGATGAGTTAAGACGATAAGCACATTTTACAATTCATCGCCGCAGGCGATACCACAACTCCACACTCCACACTTCACACTCCACACTCCACACTCACAGAAAGGGGTCGTGATACCCATGGAGATAACAATTGGCATGAAGGGCGAGGCATCCACCTTGGTCGAGCGGGAGGACACCGCGGCGGAGGTGGGTTCCGGGGACCTGCTGGTCTACGCCACCCCCTGCATGGCGGCCCTGATGGAGGGCGCCGCCTGCGAAGCCATCGCCCCGGCTCTCAGTGAGGGCACAACCAGCGTGGGCACAATGCTCAGCATCGAGCACCTGTCTGCCACCCCGGTGGGGCTGGAGGTTCGGGCGGAGGCCGAGGTCACTGCCGTGGAGGGAAAGGTGATTACCTTTGCCCTGCGGGCCTTCGATGAAGCGGGAGAAATCGGAAAGGGCACCCACAAGCGCGTCATCGTAAACAGCCAGAAATTTCTTGACAAGGCATATCAAAAGCTCTAAGGAGGTAAGGTTATGCAAGACTATGGAGCCATGATCCGCAGCACCTTCGAAATGGGCAGCGTCCGGGACGCGGAGACCCTGTTCGAGGCCTGCATCAAAAACGCCTTCCCAACCTTCCACTTCCGGAAGCTGGAGCTGATCCGCTTCATCCGGGAGGAGGAATACATGGAGGGCCGCAGCTGGAACCATGTGTTTGAGATCAAAAAGTCAGAGCTTTCCGGGCAGAAGGTCTGGGAGGTCCACTGCCACCGGGTCACCATGGGCAAGACCCCGGACAAGCACGTTCTGCTTGACTATATGACCCTGGATTTCGTTCAGTATCTGGAACAGTAATCGAACATCAAAACGGCACGCCGGAAACGGCGTGCCATTTGCTTATTTCTTTGCCTTGTCGGCGGCGATGATGCGCTTCATGGCCTCGATGCCCACCTTCACCGCGCCGGAGGTGTCCTCCGTCATGGGCATGGCAAGCCCCGCCTTCTCCCGCTCCTGGTTCCACACCGCGTGGAAGCAGCTACCGCAGCGGACCCCCAACGCCGCCGCCACCACAAACAGGGCCGCGGACTCCATCTCGCTGGCCTTGACGCCAAGACGCTTCCAGCTCTCCCACTTTTGCAGAAGCTCATAAGAAACCGGGGAATTTTCCGGGCTGTGCTGGCAGTAGAAGGAATCCTTGCACTGCACCACGCCGGTGTGGGTGCGGTAGCCCAGGTCCTCGCTGGCGGCCTTCAGGGCAGCGGTGATGGTAAAGTCCGGCACCGCCGGGAACTCGATGGGGGCGTATTCCAGGGAGGTGTGCTCAAAACGGATGGCTCCCGTGGCCACCACCACGTCCCCGGGCAGCACCTCCATGTCGATGCCGCCGCAGGTGCCCACCCGGATGAAGGTGTCCGCGCCGATGTTATGAAGCTCCTCCATGGCAATGGAGGCCGAGGGGCCGCCGATGCCGGTGGAGCAGACGGAAACCTTCTCCCCCAGCAGGGTTCCGGTGTAGATGTTGTACTCCCGGTTCATGCCGATGTGCACCGGATTGTCAAAATACGACGCGATGGACGCGCAGCGTCCCGGGTCCCCGGGCAGAAACACATACCGTCCCACGTCCCCGGCCTTACAATGAATATGAAACTGCATTCCGATATCCTGCATAATTCGTCATCCTTTCCAAGATAGATTTGGATATGATAGCATAATTTGTACAATTTTTCAAGACAGGAATTCCTCGCAGGCCTGCCGCAGGGCTTCTTCCCGCCGGTGGTACAAAAGAACATCCGCGTATTGCAGGTAGGCTTCGCTGCCGTGGAGCCGGAGATAGCCTTGGGCGTCCGGCATTTTGGTCAGGCAGGTCACAAGCAGCGTCAGCTCCTGACCCTGGCCGAAGCTGTCCAGCACAAACCGGAAGGCGTTTTCCAGAGCCCTGCCCACCGCGGAAACGGAGGCTTCCCGCTGTGACAAATCCAGCCGGAACTGCTCTTTCATGCAGCAAAAGGCCTCTTCCGGATCGTGAATGCGCTTTTCCCGGATGACCGCTTCCATCTGCCGCAGTCTGTTCAGAATCCAGCTTTCCCGCCGGGCATCCTCCCGGGAAATCAGGTGATTCTCCCGCTTCACGTTCAGAGCATTTTCGTTGGCGACGATAAACTCCGGCAGGGGCTGGGACAGCCCCCGGAATCTGCGCAGGACGCTGTGCAGCCCTACCGCCCGGGCGTCCAGTTCACAATACTTCCGCAGCCGGGATTGCAGCCCCTCCAGCAGCAGATTCACCACACTGACCCGCTCGTCGAAGCTGCCGCCGGCGGCCATGGTCGCCTTTTCCCGGCAGCTTTCTGCCGTCAAGCTCCCGTCCAGCAGTTTGGAAATTCCGTAATCCGTGCCGTATTTGCGGTACAGCCGGTAGTAGGCAGCAAAATCCCGGGCGGTTTCCTCCCGGTGGAGGTACTGGGCGGCCAAGGCCTCCGAAATGGGCACGTTCAGGGTTTCGTAGCTTTGCAGAATCCGGGACAAATCCTCCCAGCCCCGGGCCGTGACGAAGGACAGTTCCCCGTTTTTCCGCTCCACGGTGTAAAACCGGTCGGGCTTGACGGTTAAGTAGGAAATCACCGCCCCGTGAAGCTGCTTTTCCCTGGCGTAGTCCAGCCAGACGGGCAGATTCGCTTCCACATTGATCTGCCGCACCCGGTCAAGGGTCACCACGTCAAAATCCCGGACGGATTTGTTGAATTCCGGCGGATTGCCCGCCGCCACCACCACCCAGCCCTCCGGCAGCCGGTGGGAGCCGAAGGTCTTGTTCTGCAAAAATTGCAGCATGGTGGGAGCCAACGTCTCCGACACGCAGTTGATTTCGTCCAGAAACAGAATTCCCTCCCGTTTTCCCGAGCCTTCCATGGCATCGTAGACAGAGGCGATAATCTCGCTCATGGTGTACTCCGTCACGGTCACGGGGACGCCGCCGTAGGTTTTCTCCACGATTTTCGGAAGGCCCACTGCGCTTTGCCGGGTGTGGTGGGTCATGGTGTAGGCCACCAGCCCCACGCCGCATTCCGCCGCCACCTGCTCCATAATGGCAGTCTTGCCAATGCCGGGAGGACCCATCAGCAGAATGGGCCGCTGGCGCGCCGCCGGGAACAGATATTCTCCGTCCTCCCCCTTTTGCAGATAGGCCTGCAGGGTGTGGGCAATTTCTTCCTTGGCTTCCTGAATGTTCATGGTTCTCTCCTAAATCAGAAGGGTTTTTGCCCATTTGGGCACCAGCTCCGGGTGTCCGGTATCTTTTAGCAGCACAAAGGCCGTCTCATACTCCGGCGGGGCGGAGGGGTAGAACCCGTCGCCGTCGGTAAAATACAGCAGGGCCTTCAAATCCTTCAGCTCCCGGGTTTCCCGCAGCGTTTTTACATAGTCAAATACCGGCGTAAAATCCGTGCCGCCCCGGCCCTGAATCCGAATCTTTTTCGCGTAGTCCAGCCAGTCCTCCCGGGACTCTATTCTTGTCACATCCTGAATGATGCAATCGCACTGGATGAAATACACCTTCATTTTCCGGAAGAAATTCTCCTGAGAAGCCAGGATTTTGTAGGTTTCCGCCAGAAATTTCCCAACAATTTCCGCCGAACAGGAGCCGGAGGTGTCCATGGCGATGACCAGCTCCTCCAGCCGCCGAACCTCCCGGTATTCCAGCGGTTCCACGAGCGGCATGGAGCCGTAACGCTCCAACCCCAGCTGGTAATAGGCATAGTCAAAGCTGTCTAAGTCCAGCTGAACCTCCTCCCGGAGGAAGGTAAAGCGGCTCAGGTAACGGCGGTAGTCAAACTCCCCGCCTTCTTCCTGGGCAGGGACTTCCTCTCCCCCGCCGGGCGTCCGGCCCCGGCGGCCCTGCCCGGTCTTCTGGCCGAAAGCGCTCAGAAGCTGCCGCTCCCACGTTTCCCGGCCCCCCTGCCCTACGGATGTCCAACTGTGGTCATCAAAGGCGAAATCCCCTTCCGGTGGGGAGCCGTTTTCTTTCAGATATTCATATATCTGCTCCGCCGATTGTAAATTCTCATCCAGATTGTGGAGAAAATCCCGGTTTTTACCATCGAACAGTCTGGGCATTTCCTGCTTTTCCATGAGGTTCTCCACCGCCATGTCGCAGGCCAGATTCCATAGCCGATCATGGGTGTGACCGGAATACAGGTGCAGGAACAGGCAGTGCAGCAGCATATGCAGATATCCCCGCCGCAGGGCCCCGGGAGACCGGGCATACAGGCGGGTCAGGTCATCGGGATGATACCAGACCGTGTCCCCGTCCACCCGGAAGCCCCGCTGTTCCGCCGCAACCCAGGTCAGACAGGCAAAGGCCCCGTCCAGCTGGGGAAACAGGTCGCACAGCTCCTCCCGGCAGGCACGAATAATTTCAACGCACAGGGCGGCCTTTTTTTCGTTCTGTTCCATGTTCACAGGGTAAAGTCCCGGTCGGAAAAGCCGCAATGCTCCGCTTTCCATTTCAGCAGCCAGACGAAGGCCTCTGACTTTTTCAGGCGAATCGCCATGTCCAGCCCATCCTCTACCAGTCCCGGATTCAGCCAATCGGCAATCGCTTCCAGTTTCGGCAGCTGGTCCTCACGAATCAGCAGCTCCATCAGAGACCGGATTCTGCGTTTCAGGTAGCTTTCCAGCTCCCGGGTCTGCTCCGGCGTGGTTTCCCCGCTGAAATAGGCCTCCACCGCCAAGGGCAGCCGAGCCTGCTCCCGGACCGCCGTACGGAACTGTTGAAACACCGCGTCCGCTTTTGACATGGGAATCCCCCCTTTTTCGTTTTTTCTATCATAGCACACAAGCAGATGCAAAACAACCACCGTTTTTAAATCCTACTATTCTACTGGAATTATTTTCATTTCCCTATTGACAAATTCCGCTCTCCGCGATATAATGCCAATAAAGCAAGTTGCTTGATAGGAATTAAAGGAGGACATGGAAATGAGAAACCCGTTTCCGGAACTGCTGCGGCAGAATTTCCGTTTTGGACGAATGCGCTGCTCCCGGGCTGAGTGTATGGCTGGGCGTTGTGCTGCGCCTTTGGGTTTCTGAACCTCTTTGCCATGATTCGTCCGGGAGTGTAGGTTTTCCCGGACTTTTTCTATTCAGCACGCAAATAATGAATGAAAGAGGTAACTTTTATGTCTAACTATAAATTTGAAACTTTGCAGCTCCACGTTGGTCAGGAACAGGCCGACCCCGCTACCGATGCCCGTGCGGTGCCTATCTATCAGACCACTTCCTATGTGTTCCGCAACTCCGCCCACGCCGCCGCCCGGTTTGGTCTGGCGGACGCTGGCAACATCTACGGTCGGCTCACCAACTCCACCCAGGACGTGCTGGAAAAGCGGATCGCGGCTCTGGAGGGCGGTGTGGCCGCTCTGGCTACCGCTTCCGGCGCTGCCGCCATCACCTACACCATTCAGGCCCTGGCCCAGCAGGGCGATCACATTGTAGCCCAGAAGACCATCTACGGCGGCAGCTACAATCTGCTGGCCCACACCCTGCCCCAGTACGGCATCACCGCCACCTTTGTGAACGCTCACGACCTTGCCGAGGTAGAGGCCGCCATTCAGCCCAACACCAAGGCCGTCTATCTGGAAACTCTGGGCAACCCCAACTCCGACATTCCCGACATTGATGCCATCGCTGCCATCGCCCACAAGCACGGCTTGCCCCTGGTCATCGACAACACCTTCGGCACCCCCTACCTGATCCGTCCCATCGAGCACGGTGCGGATATTGTGGTCCACTCCGCCACCAAGTTTATCGGCGGCCACGGCACCACCCTGGGCGGCATCATCGTGGATTCCGGCAAGTTTGACTGGAAGGCCAGCGGCAAGTACGCCCCCATCGCGGAGGCCAACCCCAGCTACCACGGCGTGTCCTTCGTGGATGCCGCCGGCCCCGCCGCCTTCGTCACCTACATCCGGGCCATCCTGCTCCGGGACACCGGAGCCACCATCTCCCCCTTCAACGCCTTCCTGCTGCTGCAGGGCGTGGAGACCCTGTCCCTGCGGCTGGACCGCCATGTGGAGAATACCAAGAAGGTGGTGGAGTTCCTGGCCAACCATCCCCAGGTGGAAAAGGTCAACCATCCCAGCCTGCCCGATCATCCCGATCACGCCCTGTATGAGAAGTACTTCCCCAATGGCGGCGGCTCCATCTTCACCTTCGAAATCAAGGGCGGCCAGGAAGCGGCCTGGAAGTTTATCGACAATCTGGAAATCTTCTCTCTGCTTGCCAACGTGGCAGACGTGAAGTCCCTTGTGATTCACCCCGCCACCACCACCCACAGCCAGCTGAGCCCGGAGGAACTGGCCGATCAGGGCATTACCCCCAGCACCATCCGCCTGTCCATCGGCACCGAGCACATCGATGATATTATCGCGGATCTCGAAAAGGGCTTCGCGGCAGTCAAGTAAACAGCTAAGCGGGACGTCTCAGGACGCCCCGCTTTTTATAGGAACCCGGGAGATTTCTCCGCTTTTATCTTCTCACACGAACGCCCACCGTGCATAAGATGGCCCATGAAGGGAGTGTTCATAATGGATTACGCGCGCCAAATGACCGATCCCGGCGGGGTTCCCCTGACCATGAATTTGGAGCAGACTGCCCGGCAGAATTCACTTTTTCGCCAGACGCTGTGGACGGGAAATCATTTGCAGCTGACGGTGATGTGTATTCCCTTCCGGGGAGAAATCGGTTTGGAGCTGCACCCGGACACCGACCAGCTTATCCGCGTTGAGGACGGGCAGGCCCGGGTCCGCATGGGGAAAAATCGTGAGCACCTGGAGCATTGCCACTGTCTTCATTCCGGGGACGTGATTCTGATTCCCAAGGGAACCTGGCACAACATCATCAACACCGGAAACCGGATGCTGAAGCTTTCCTCCATCTATGCCCCGCCCCAGCACCCCAGAGGTACGGTTCACCGGACAAAGATAGACGCGGAACATCACGAAATTCCTTATTGACAGACGGGAGCGCCGGTTCAGCAAAACCGGCGCTCCCGCGTTTTATGCATAAATAATAATCACGCCGGTGAGCATACCCACCACCGTCGCCGCGGCGGGCAGCTTGGAGCGCCACATGAGGATGGCTTCCGGCATCAGCTCACCAAATACCACATACAGCATGGCGCCGGAGGCAAAGCTCAGAGACAGGGCCAGCGCCGTGGGGCCCATGGCGCCCACCGTGAAGCCCAGCAGCGCGCCCAGCACCGTGGGAAAGCCGGTCAGCGCCGTCACCAGCACGGAACGGGGCTTGGGCATTCCGCCGGAAATCAGAGGCACCGCCACCGCCATGCCCTCGGGGATGTTGTGAAGACCGATGACCACCGCCATGGTCAGACCGCCCCGGTTCAGCAGAGACTCCGCCGCCGTCCGGGCGAAGGACGCGCCGATGACCATGCCCTCGGGGATGTTGTGCAGGGCAATGGCCGCCGCCATCACCAGTCCAGCCAGAAACAGGCCGCTGCGGGGCTGGCGGCCATCCCGGTGCTCCTTCAGATGGTTGGCGTGGGTCAACTCCTCCAGGGAATCCGCCGTTTTGGGGTGGTTCTCGTCAATGTGGGCCACCTCGTGGTTGGTTCTGTGGTCAATCCATGCATTCAGCACTGCAATCACGATATAGCCGATCAGAACCCCTGTAACCACCAGCCCCACGTCATTGCTCAGATCGTCCGGGTGCAGGGCCTCGGTCAGCAGGTCGAAGCACACCACGCTTGTCATGACCCCCGCCGCAAAGGACAGCAGCAGGCTGACGGTTTTGCTGGAATCCTTGCGGAACAGGCAGGACAGCAGCCCCCCCATTCCCGTACCGCCCATACCGGCCAGGGCGGTGATGCCAATCACACTCCAGATCATTTCTCTATGGCCTCCTTGTGTTAGCCTATGTTAACTATTATCCGTGTCATATGGTATCACAGAGCCACGGGGCTGTCAATTCGCATTTTGCCATAATTTCCCCGGAATTCGACTCCAATATCCCAACAAAAAAGCACCCCGCCCGCTTGCGGCGGGTGGGGTGCGGAAAGTGCATCACTCGATGAAAATGGACGTGCTGGCGGGCAGCTCTCTGCGGGCGGCCTTGGGTACAGACAGCTTCAGAATGCCATCCTCATATTTCGCGCCGATCTCCTCGGGGCGGATATTCTCACCTACATAGAAGCTCCGGCTGCAAACACCGGCGTAACGCTCCCGGCGGATATACTTGCCATTTTCGTCGCTTTGGTCCTTATCCAGGCCCTTGGACGCGCCGATGGTCAGATAGCCATCCTTCAAATCCACGGTGATCTCGTCCTTCTTGAAGCCGGGCAGATCAACGTCCAGTTCATAGGTATTGTCCTTTTCCCGGACATCGGTCTTCATCAGGTTCCGCTGGTGCTTACCGTACAGCGGGTCATTCCCACGGGTGGTTGGCATCATGCCAAAGGGGTCAGCAAAGAATTCATCGAACAGGTTTTCACCAAAAATGCCAGGCAACATAAGTCATTCCTCCATTCAATCTGTCGTGGGCGTCTGACGGAATGTCGGGCGTAGGCGAACTTTCCGTTACCTTTTGCTCCTCTTTCAAGGAACACCTGCATTATAGCACCAATTTTAGCAGCGTCAAGGGGCGAGTGCTAAAGTTCACAAAGCATCTTATATTTGTTCACAGATTCTGCGAAAACTACACGCCAAACAGGAATTGTCCCGCCGCGATAACCACAGGCAGGCTGATGGCGAAGGAAATGGTGGAAAACAGCACGGACCGGGCGCACAGCTCCGGGTAGGTGTCGGTCTGGATGGAGTAGATGGTGGTGAGCGTCGCGCAGGGGCAGGCCAGATACACCAGCACGCACAGCTTATCCGCTCCCGCCATGGGCACCGCCATCAGCAGCAGCATGGCCAGTGCCGGGATCAGGAAATTTCGCAGCGCCATCACCAGATACACCGCTCTCTCCCGGAAAATGGACAGCAGATCATTTTCCGACAGCATCACGCCGATGATGATGAGAGACAGGGGCGTAATCATGCCGCCCACGCTGCTGACCACAGTCTGCACCGGAGCGGGCCAGTGGATTCCCAGCACCAGCATGGCAAGCAGCCCAAAGGTTGCGACAGTCGGCACGGTGAGAATGGCCTTGAGGTGAATCTTCCCCCCGGTGAACAGGGGCAGCTGCACCGTAAAGAACAGGACATTGAAGGCAATCAGCGCGGCGCAGTTATAGAGCACGGCGATCTCCCCAAACAGAGCCTGACACAGTGGAAGGCCCAGAAAGGTGCAGTTGGGGAACGCAATCAGGCTACATATGGCGGCACGGAATTTATCCTCCGCGTGAAAGACGCGCAGCAGCGTCAGGCTGCCCGCCAAGGTAAGGCCAAACACCAGAAACATTACCCCCAGGGCAATGCCCAGACTGCGAAAGCTCTCCGCGCCAAGCTCCATGCTGGCGGCAGACAGAATCGTAAAGGGCAGAATCAGGGAAGAGCAGAGCTTCGTCAGGTATTTTCGCTGATCCGGGTCGATGATGCCCAGCTTGCCCGCGCCTACGCCCACCGCCACATAGCAGAAAATGACCAGAATCTGCTGTAAAACCAAAGTCATTGACATGAAGATCCCCCTTAGCGGTTCTCAGGGAAAGGAATCACCTGCATCTCTTTGGGATAGCGGTTGAGGACTTCGCAGCCGTCCTCGGTGATCAGCACCAGATCCTCAATCCGCACGCCGATGTTCTCCTCGGGAATGTAAATCCCCGGCTCCACGGAGAAGCACTGGCCCGGCTGAATGATGGCCTCGTTGACGGCGGACACATCTCCCGCCTCATGAACCTCCAGTCCGATGGAATGGCCCGTGCGGTGGGTGAAGTATTTTCCGAAGCCCTTTTCCTCAATGAAGCTTCTGGCAGCGTTATCTACATCGCACATCCGGTTGCCGGGCTTTGCCGCCGCGATGCCTCGCAGGTTGGCTTCCCGCACAATTTCGTAGATTTCCCGCTGACGGTCAGTAACCGCTCCGAGAAATACGGTCCGGGTCATGTCGGAACAGTAGTCGTCCTTTTTTCCGCCGATGTCCAGCACCACGCAGTCGCCGTATTTTCCCCGGGAGCCGTCTGGCTCGTGATGAGGATCTGCCGCATTGCCCGCATAGGCCGTGATGGGTTCAAAGGAGAAGCCCTCGCAGCCGGCATCTGTGTAGAGCTTCAGCAGAATGTCCTTCAGCTCCAGCTCTGTATGGTCTTCGCTGAGGATTTCCACCAGTTTTTCCATGACCCCGTCATTGAGCCGGGAGGCTGTCCGCATTTTTTCCTGCTCGTCGAGGGTCTTTATCTGCCGGACAGAGTCCACGATGGAAGAGCTGTTCACATAACCGCTGGCAGCCTTCAAGTCCTGCAAACGCAGCA
>JALFXH010000061.1 GCA_022786965.1 Clostridiales bacterium | reverse complement strand
GAATCAGGGAGACGATCATGACGAAGAAGGTCTCGGTGAGGACGGAGCCGCACAGGTGGACGTTGGCGAACAGGGGCACGCCGAAGTCCACCATGTCCTTACGCAGAACGCTGGACTTGTGGGCGCACTGCAGAGCCACGGACAGGGTGGCGGCGGAGGACATGGTGCCCACTGCGGTGATGTAAGCGGGGCCGTAGTGCTTCACGACCTCGATGGGGCTGCGCTTGGAGTAAGCGCCGGCGGTGGCGTACAGCACAGCCAGCCAGATGAAGTGACCAACCAGAACCACCACAACGGCCATCAGGAAGATGGGCAGCTGCTTGGTGATGGTGCCCTCGTAGGCCAGGCACGCGAAGGTGCAGGCGATGAAGAAGGGCAGGATGGGAATGACGATCTTGGACACCAGATCCAGCACGATCTTCTGGAACTCGTCCAGAATCACGGTGATGGTCTTGGCCTTGGTCCACACGGCGGCCAGACCGATGAGGACGGAGAACACCAGAGCGGACATGACGGGCATGATCTGGGGAATGGCCAGACCGAACACGTCAGCGGGCAGCTCCTTCAGCTCGGCGGCCTGCTTGGCGGTGTTCATCATGGGGATGAGAACGTAGCCCGCAACCGTGGACAGCAGGGCGGCCAGAACGGAGGAAGCGTAGGCGATAATCAGCGCCACACCCAGCAGCTTGGAAGCGTTATTGCCCAGCTTCGTGATGGAGGGGGCGATGAAGCCGATGACGATCAGGGGAACGATGAAGCTGATGACCTGACCCATAATGTTCTTGATGGGAACCAGAACCACCATAACGGATTCGGGCACGATCAGGCCCACAATGATACCGACCACGATGCCGATCAGCAGCTTGGCGGGCAGGCTGGAAAACAGTTTTTTCATAGCGTATTTCTCCTTACTTTTTTACTTTTCTTCTTTTCGCTTGGTTATTCGCCGACCATGATTTTGATGATCTCCTCGTTGGTGCCCTTCATGCCTTCTTTGCCCAGGCGGCCGATGTTGGCGATGGTTTCCTCGGGGGTGTCGCCCACCAGACCATCGTCGGGCTGGAAGTTCTGATTCTGGACGTGCATATTGTAGCCTAAGATTCCGGCTTCCACCGCCGTGGCGATTTTGGAAGCGCAGGATGCCTTGGCTCCGTCGCAGACGATGCCGCCGGTGGTGGCGATGGCGTTGGCGACGGTGTGGGAGATGCCGTCCAGGTCTGTGCCCATGAGGTAGGCAATGCCCGCGCCGGCTCCGGCACCCGCGCTGACCGCGCCGCAGAAGGCGGACAGCCGTCCGATGCTGGTCTTCTGATGGATGGTGGTGAGGTTCGCCAGAGCCAGGGCACGGTACAGTTTTTCGTCGCTGACCTTCAGCTCCTTGGCGTACTCAATGACGGGCAGGGAAGTGGTCATGCCCTGATTGCCTGAGCCTGAGTTGATAACCACGGGCATTTCGCAGCCGTTCATCCGGGCGTCCGAGCCGGCAGCTGCCATGGCCTTGGCCCGAACCATCACGTTGTCGTCGCCGTAGGTCCGCAGCAAGACGCTTCCGATGTTGGAGCCGTAGTTGCCCCGCAGACCTTCCTCGGCGATGGCGCTGTTGTACTGAATCTGACGATCCAGGATGGACTTGATATCGGCGATATCCACGGACTCCGCGAAGTCCAGAATATCCGCCAGGTTCAGACAGGCGCGGTCGGTCAGACCGGACTCGCTCTCGCCTTCCACGGGGTTGTCCAGCAGGACCTGGCCGTTTCGTTCGATGTGGACGATGTTGGTGTGGTAGTTGACGATGCGCACGCTGGCGGAATCGTCACCATGGTATACGGTTACCAGGATTTCGAAGGTCAGGCCGTTGTCCACGTGCTCCACCGTGATGGGTGTCTTCTCCAGGTAGGCGCGCATCTGCTGGGTCTGCTCTTCAGTGACGCTGGCGATGACCTCCAGCTGTCGGGAGGCATCACCTGCCACAATGCCTGCCACCGCCGCGGCGGGAATGCCCTTCATATGGTTGGTGTTGGGGACGATAACGCTCTTGACGTTCTTAATGATGCTACCGCTGGCGCCGATGGCGACCCGGTCGGGCAGGCATCCCAGAACCTCCCTGGCTTTCGCGGCACAGTAGGCAAGAGCGATGGGTTCCGTGCAGCCCATGGCGGGGACAAGCTCTTCTTCCAGAATTTTAAGGTAGGCACTGTAATTGGGATGATCCTTTGTCATTTCGTGTTTTCCTCCTTTCTGTAAATGTAGTCATTTGCAGGCGTGTTTCCTCGGCACACAAATGCATGTCGTGCGGATTCAACAAAATTTAAGCCCGCAACTACAGACATTCTATACTATCTGACCCAAAAAAGCAAGGGGAAAAGTGATAAATTTCCGCCGGTTAAGTAGGAATTTGACGGCCTTCGACAGAGAATCTTGTCAGAATGCACAACTGGAACAGGGAAAATCTGTAATTATACACGATTGCCAGACGATGGGAATTATGATATCATTTGTGTATCCAGGTGAAGTATGTCTACTCCACTACTCTAGTCATGCTTTGCTGAATTAAAGGAGGATAAATCCGTCTGACTCACGGTGCGGCAGTGTGGAGACCTGTCGTAATGCTCCCGGGATATTTTTTACTGCCCGGGTATGCGAGAACGCGCGCGAAAATGGTAGGTGCGTTTAGAGTCGAAAAACGTATGGCAAGCTTAACCCTGAAGAACATCAAAAAGGTCTATCCCTTCAACGGCGACGACGCCAAGAAGAAAAAGAAGAAGGGCGAGCCCGAAAAGAAGAACAATCTGCAGATCACGGACGAGGGCGTCGTGGCGGTTCAGGAGTTCAACCTGGACATCGCCGACAAGGAGTTCATCGTTCTGGTCGGACCTTCCGGCTGCGGTAAGTCCACCACTCTGCGGATGGTTGCCGGTCTGGAAGAGATTTCCGGCGGCGAGCTGTACATCGGCGACAAGTTGGTGAACGACGTGGCCCCCAAGGACCGCGACATCGCCATGGTCTTCCAGAACTACGCTCTGTACCCTCACATGACCGTTTATGATAACATCGCTTTCGCCCTGAAGCTGCGCAAGATGCCCAAGGACGAGATCGACAAGAAGGTCAAGGAAGCCGCTGAGATCCTGGACATCACCCAGTACCTGGGCCGTAAGCCCAAGGCTCTGTCCGGCGGTCAGCGTCAGCGTGTTGCCATTGGCCGTGCTATCGTCCGGGAACCCAAGGTTCTGCTGATGGACGAGCCCCTGTCCAACCTGGATGCCAAGCTGCGTAACCAGATGCGTGCTGAGATCATCAAGCTGCGTCAGCGCATCAACACCACCTTCATCTACGTTACCCACGACCAGACCGAGGCTATGACCCTGGGCGATCGGATCGTCATCATGAAGGACGGCTTCATCCAGCAGATCGGCACTCCTCAGGAAGTGTTCAACCATCCTCACAACCTGTTCGTCGCTACCTTCATCGGCACTCCTCAGATGAACCTGTTCGAGAACGCCAAGCTGGTGAAAGAGAACGGCAAGTACGCTGTGAAGCTGGACGCTCTGACCGTCGAGCTGTCCGAGGATAAGCAGGCTGCTCTGACTAAGAACAATGTTGCCGCGCAGGATATCGTCCTTGGTGTCCGTCCCGAGCACATCACTCTGGAGAACACCGGTATCGAGGGCACCGTCGATGTGTCCGAGCTGATGGGCTCCTCCGTCCATCTGCACGTTACCTCCATGGGTCGCGATGTGGTTATGGTCGTTTCCACCATGAACATGACTGGCGCCGAAGTCGCCGCCCTGTCCAACGGCAACTCCGTTAAGTACACCTTCCCCGGCCATGTGTGCCACCTGTTCTCCAAGGAGACCGGCATCAATCTGGAGGCCTGATCCCTACATTCCGAAAGACCCGCCTTTCCGGCGGGTCTTTTTTTGTGTATCCGGGGAATTATCCTTTGCTGTATGGGACATAATTTGAAGCATATGCCAAAAATGGAAAAAATCCCCTGCTTTCGACGGTTTTTGCTTGACAAAATAGAAAAATGACAGTATTCTATAAAAGTGTGGGATGAAATGGAAACGTTTCACTTTTTTGTTAATCCGTCAGGATTGCTCCCACTGCGTTTCGTAGCTGCAACCGCAACGCGGTTTGAAACCAAACGGCGGTATTTCCGCTGATACTATGGAGGCTTGAAAAGATGAATCTGAATTGTGTGAACATCCTGAAGTGGACGGAAGCACAGCTGAAGTACACTTACGACGTGTCCCTGAAGGACGCCACCCCCCAGGAGCTGCATGAGGCTCTGGGTCAGGCGGTCATGATGGCGATTTCCGACAACTGGAGCCATGCCAAGAAGACCCGCATGCAGGAGCGTAAGGCTTACTATATTTCCGCCGAGTATCTGATCGGCCGTCTGGTCTACAGCAACCTTTTCAATCTGGGCATCCTGGACGAGATGAAGGAGCTGTTTGCCCAGCGGGGCGTAGATCTGGCGGTTCTGGAGGATATTGAAGATGACGCGCTGGGCAACGGCGGTCTGGGCCGTCTGGCTGCCTGCTTCCTGGACAGTGCCGCTTCCACCAACATTCCCCTGTCCGGCTACGGCCTGCGCTATAAGTTCGGCCTGTTCAAGCAGAGCTTCGACGGCAACGGCAACCAGGTGGAGAAGGCCGACGACTGGACCAAGTTCGGTGATCCCTGGTCTTACCGCCGCTACAACCACACCGTCAAGATCAAGTTCCCCGACCATACCGTTCTGGCGGTGCCTTACGATGTGCCCATCATCGGCTACGACACCAAGAATGTGGGCACTCTTCGTCTGTGGCAGTGCGAGGCCGAGGAAGAGCTGAACTTTGACGCCTTTAACTCTCAGGATTACCTGCGGGCGTTGGATGCCAAGAATAAGGCCGAGGACATCACCCGTGTGCTGTACCCCAACGATTCCACCTGGGACGGTAAGCGCCTGCGCATCAAGCAGCAGTACGTCCTGTCCTCCGCTTCCCTGCAGGACATGATTCGTACCTTCAAAATTGCCCACGGCAATGACCTGAGCCGCTTCGGCGAGTTCTATGCCGTGCAGCTGAACGATACCCACCCCGCCATGTCCATTCCCGAGCTGATCCGGCTGCTGAAGCTGGAGGGTATGAGCTTCAACGATGCCTTCAAGGTGGCTCAGAAGACCTTCTCTTACACCAACCACACCGTTATGGGCGAGGCTCTGGAGAAGTGGCCGCTGGATCTGCTGCGCAGCGTGGTGCCCGAAATCGTGGACATCATCAGCCAGATCGATGCCAAGCTCAAGAGCGAGCATCCCAACCTGTTCATTATCAAGGACAACGTGGCCCACATGGCCAACCTGTCCGTGTACGTTGGCAGCTATGTCAACGGCGTTGCTGAGATCCACACCCAGATTCTGAAGGATGACTGCTTCAAGGATTGGTACCACGCCTTCCCCGAGCGGTTCCAGAACAAGACCAACGGCATCACGCCCCGCCGCTGGGTGGGCCTGTGCAACCCCGAGCTGACGGAGATGATCCGTTCCAAGGTGGGCGGCGACTTCCTGAAGGATCTGGAGCTGATCGGCGGCCTGAAGGATCATATCGATGACGAGACTGTGGCCCAGTTCAATGCCATCAAGCGTAAGAAGAAGGAGCAGCTGTGCCATGTCATCGCCAAGCACGAGGGCGTGATGCTGAACCCCGACTTCATGTTCGATGTGCAGGTCAAGCGTCTGCACCTGTATAAGCGTCAGCTGATGAACATTCTGTCCGTTGTGGACATCTATTTCCGCCTGAAGGAGGGCCGTCTGCCTGACTTCCAGCCCACTGCCTATATCTTCGGTGCCAAGTCCGCTCCCGGCTATGTAGATGCCAAGTCCGTCATCCGCTACATCAACCGGGTTGCCCGGATGATCAACAACGATCCCGCCGTCGCGGATAAGATCAAGGTGGTCTTCGTTCAGAACTACAACTGCTCCTATGCCGAGCACATCATCCCCGCCGCCGACGTTTCCGAGCAGATTTCTCCTGCCGGCACTGAGGCTTCCGGCACCGGCAACATGAAGCTGATGCTCAACGGCGCGGTGACGCTGGGCACCCTGGATGGCGCCAACGTGGAGATCGCCCAGGAGGCTGGCCGTGAGAACGAGTATATCTTCGGCCACACCGTGGAGCAGATCAACGCTGGCCGCAGCTCCTACTATCCCCGGGGCATCTACGACAGCAACGCCGATCTGCGCCGGGCCATCAACACCCTGGTGGATGGCACCGTGCCCACCGACGACGGTCTGCGCAACCTCTTCCACTCTCTGCTGGACTGGGGCAACAACTCCGACCAGTACCGGCTGCTGCTGGACTACGAATCTTACCTCAACGCCAAGCTGCAGGTCAACCGGGACTATGCCGACCGTATGACCTTCGGCCGCAAGTGCCTTATGAACGTGGCTTCCGCCGCCAAGTTCTCCTCCGACCGTACCATCCGTCAGTACGCCGATGAAATCTGGCACATCAAGCCTCTGGAGTACTAAGCAAATACCTGTTTTCCCCGGATTCCCTTTGGAATCCGGGGACTTTTTTGCGCTTTTTTCACATACTTTCCCATTCTTCGGTCATACTACCTTCTGAAAAGGCGGTGGTATCTTTGGAGGAATTCTCCTGTAAGACAAGGATTCTGGCCGGGCCGGGGGCCTGCGGTGCGCTGTCATCCATGGGGGCACGGCGGCTGTTCCTGGTGACGGACCCTTTCTTTGTGAAAAACGGTACGGCGAAGCGGATTATTGGATTGACAAACTGTCAGGAATCGGAGGTTTTTGACAAAATCCAGCCGGACCCCACAGTGGAACTGGCGGCGGAGGGAACAGCGCGGCTTCGGGCCTTTGAGCCCGATCTGCTGGTAGCCCTGGGAGGCGGCAGCGCCATGGACTGCGCCAAAGCCATGTATTTTTTTGCCAAAGGCAATTACAAGCTGGTGGCGATTCCCACCACCTCCGGCTCCGGCTCCGAGGTGACGGATTTCGCGATTCTCACCCATGACCGGGTGAAGTATCCTTTGGTTGATAAGCGTCTGCGCCCGGATGTGGCGATTCTGGACAGCGACCTGCTGACAGAGCTGCCCAAGGGCCTGATTGCCGAGACGGGGTTCGATGTGCTGACCCACGCGGCGGAAAGCTATGTGGCCCGGGATGCCGGAACCATTACGGATTTGTATGCCCGGGAGGCATTTTCCAGTGCTTTCGCGGTGCTGCCTGCCTCCTATGCGGGAAATACAACCGTTCGGCTGAAGGTGCATCTTGCGGCGACTATGGCAGGCATGGCCTTTACCCAGGCAGGGCTGGGACTGTGCCACGCCATGTCCCACAGTCTGGGCGGGATGTTTCATGTGCCCCATGGGCGGCTCAACGCCATTATTCTGCCCTCGGTCATCGGCTGCAATGCCCACGTTGCCTCGAAAAAATACGCGGAACTGGCCCGAACGGCGGGGATGGGCGGCAGCGTGGATACCATTGCTGTCCGAAATCTGAAAAACGGCTTGATCCGGCTGCGGCGGGAGCTGAATCTGCCGGAGACCCTGGTGCAGGCGGGGGTTGACCCACGGAGCGTCTGGCGAAACGCGGATGAAATCGTGAAAGCGGTTCTTGAGGACCCCTGCTGCCAGTCGAACCCCATGGCTGTGGAGGATTTTCTCGTGCGCCGGATTCTGGAAGAGGTGACGGGCCGTGTCTAGCCTGCTCAGCGTGGGCCTGGACGTGGGCACCACCTCCACCCAGCTGGTGGCCTCCCGGCTGACGGTGGAAAACCGGGCATCCTCCTTCGCGGTGCCGGACATGGATATTACGGAGCGCGCCGTTCTGTACAAAAGCCCTGTTTATTTTACGCCGCTGCTGGATGAAAGCCATGTGGATGGGGCGGCCATCCGGGAGATTGTCCAGGCGGAATACCAAAAAGCGGGCATCCGCCGGGAGGACGTGGACACCGGAGCCATCATCATCACAGGGGAGACCAGCCGGAAGGAAAACGCCCGGGCAGTGCTGGACGCGCTGTCAGATTACGCCGGGGACTTTGTGGTGGCCACCGCCGGGCCTGACCTGGAGAGTGTGCTGGCGGCAAAGGGGGCCGGGGCGGTGGAGCTTTCCCGAACCGCCGGTAAGCCTGTGCTACACATGGACATCGGCGGGGGAACCAGCAATCTGGCCCTGATTGAGGACGGAAAAATCCTCCGCACCGGCTGTCTGAATGTAGGCGGACGGTTGATCAAGTTCCAGGGAAATGGGGAAATCACCTATGTATCTCCCGTGCTTTCCGGGATATTTCCGGGAAAACCGGGGGAAATCGCAACACAATCAGAACTGCGTGAATTGGCGGAGAGTTTGACGCAGGCACTGGAAATGGCGGCGGGCCTTCGGGAGCCAACCGATTTGATAGAGAAGTTCCTAACAGCAGAAACGGGAGAGAAATGGACCCCCCCAGCCGGGGAAGTGATCGTATCTTTTTCCGGGGGCGTAGCCGACTGCGTCGGGTCGGAACTGCCATGGAATCAATTTGGCGATCTCGGCCCGATTCTGGGCCAGACCATACGAAAAAGTTACCTGTGCCGGGGGCAGTACGCCCTGGGCAGGGAAACCATCCGGGCCACGGTGATCGGCGCGGGCAGCTATTCCACTCAGCTTTCCGGCAGCACGGTTTACAGTCAGAATGTTCGGTTTCCTCTGAAAAATCTGCCAGTTGTGGAGAAAAACAGCGGAATCCATGAAGGTTCTGTGGTGCTGTCCTTGCCCGGAATTCCTTCGCCCACCTATGCGCAGGTACGGGAAATAGCCCGGGAGCTGGCCAGAACCCATCCGCCGGAGCTGTATATCTGTCTGGAAGCGGACATGGCCAAGGCCTTGGGACAGGCGCTGGCGGTTCAACTGCCGCCGGAAACCCGGATTCTCTGCATCGACCGCATTCGGGTGGGGGAGGACAGCTACCTGGATATTGGGCAGCCGGTGGGAGGCGCCTTCCCGGTGGTCGTCAAGACCCTGGTTTTGGAAAGGAGTAAGCATGAATAAACAGGATTTGGCCGCCATGGTGGCGGAAATTTTGAGTTCCATGGATCAGCCGCCCATGGTCAAGGCCGGGGAGTACCATCCCACCGCGCCTCAGCCGGAAGCGCGGGACACCCATTACCACGATGGGGACTTTGTGCCGGACGTAAGTGCGCTGGATCTGCGGAAGCTGTATTTGACGGAAAATCCGGCAAACAAGGAGAAATTCCGGCAGATGAAGGAGCGCACGCCCGCCCGGCTGGGCAGTGGAAAAGCCGGGCCTCGGTACAAAACCCTGACCATGCTGCGGTTCCGGGCGGACCACGCGGCGGCCCAGGACGCGGTGTTTTCTCAGGTGCCGGAGGACTTCGCCCCGAAAAACGGCATGGTGGAGGTTCAGACAAAGTGTCACGACAAGGACGAGTACCTGACTCGGCCGGACCATGGCCGCTGCTTTGACGAGGAAAACCAGAAGAAAATCCGCGCCGCCATCCCCGGCACGCCCCGGGTGCAGATTGTGGTGGGGGACGGGTTGTCCTCTGCTGCCATCACTGCCAATGCTATGGACTGCCTGGAGGCTATCCGGGAGGGCTTGAAACTCAAGGGCATCGACCCGGGTACGCCGATTTTCGTGCGCTACTGCAGGGTAGGCGCGGGAGATGCCATCGGAGATGTAACTGGCTGTGAGCTGGTGTGTATGCTGGTGGGGGAGCGTCCCGGACTGGTGACGGACAAGAGTATGTCCGCCTATATCACCTACAAGCCCCACACCGGCGTGTCGGAATCCGCCCGGACGGTGGTTTCCAACATCCACGCCCAGGGTACCCCTGCCGTGGAAGCCGGTGCCCATATTGCGGGCCTGATTGAGACGATTCTCCGTAAGCAGGTGTCCGGCGTTGGCCTGCACATGGAGGCGGGGGTATGATTCCCGTTCAGGTTCTGGCGGTTCGCTATCTTGCCAACGCCAGCCCCGCCCTGTGTGAGGCGCTGGGGGCACCGAAAGGATACCCGGCGCTGGGGCTTCTGACCACAGACTGCGACGATGCCACCTATATTGCCCTGGACGCGGCTACCAAGGCCGCCGAGGTGGAGGTGGCCTATGCCCGCAGCTTTTACGCTGGCGCCGCCAACGCCTCCACCCCCAACGCCGGGGAGGTTATCGGTATCCTTGCCGCCCAGACACCGGGAGCGGTGCGCAGCGGCATGGAGGCCGCTCTGGCGGAATTACAGCGGGTGGGCTTCGAGGAAACGCATAAAGTGCCGTATCTTGCGCACACTGTCAGCAGCGTGGGTACGTTTCTGGCGAAGGAAGCGGGGGTTCCTGTGGGGTCGGCGCTGGCCTACCTCATCGCCCCGCCGCTGGAAGGGATGTACGCCATGGACGCGGCTATGAAAGCGGCAGATGTGAAGCTATGTAAACTATACACCCCGCCCAGCGAGACGAATTTTGGCGGAGGACTGCTGCGCGGTACCCAGAGCGCCTGCGACGCGGCCTGCGGAGCCTTCGCCTCAGCGGTGGCGGAAGCGGCGGAAAGACCGGTGGAGTAATTGGAAAGGACGAAGAAAATGGACACGAATTCTCTTGGTATGATCGAAACGAAGGGCCTGGTTGGCGCCATTGAAGCGGCGGACGCCATGGTGAAATCCGCCAACGTGCAGCTGGTGGGAAAGGAGCAGGTGGGCGGCGGCCTGGTCACCGTCATGGTCCGGGGCGACGTTGGCGCTGTGAAGGCGGCCACCGATGCCGGCGCGGCGGCAGCGGAGAAGGTGGGGGAGTTGATTTCCGTCCACGTCATCGCCCGGCCCCACATGGAGGTGGACGCGATTCTGCCCAAGGGCCGTAGCAATCCCACGCCCCCTGCTGGTAAGTAATGCTCTATGACGCGGAAGCGGTTCGGGCCAACGTCCGTAACCGGGACGGGAAGCGGGTTTACTATCTGGGAAAGGGCGACCAGCTGACAAGCTCCGCCCGGGACTGGCTTTGCCGGGAGCGGATTGAGATTCTCCCGGCGGAGCAGGCCAAACCACAACGGTATCGTTTGCTGAGCGGGGGATATGTGGAAGAAAAGCCTGAGCATATGACCCATCTGAACGGGGACGTGCTGGTGCCCAAAACCCACCCCCGGATTCTCTTCCGGGGAAAAATGGACACGCTGGAATCGGAATTGATCCTCTGCCAGCTGGCGGACAAGTCCCTTGAAAACCCGGTGGGGGAGATTCTGGGACTGGCCCGGCAGATCATCCGCTGTGAGGTATTGGGGGAGCCCCTGAAATGGGATACCCTCTGCGGTCTGACGGAAAGTGAGCAGCGTAAGCGCAGCCATTTCCCACAGGAATACTACGGTCAGCCCCATTTTATGCCATCTTTTTCCGACGGCATGGTGATCGCAAGGCTGAACCGGGCGCGGTGTGCAGCGAGAGAAGCGGAGCTGGCGTCTGTAGATGCCTTTTCCGACCGGGAGGGCAACCTCACCCGGCTGGACATCCCTCAGGCCCTGAACCGCATGAGCAGTATGCTGTACCTGCTGATGATTCAGAAAAAGGCGGGGAAATAAAAGCCTTCCCCTCTGGGGAAGGTGGCCGAGCGATAGCGAGGTCGGAAGAGGAGCCTGCACCATATCGCCCCAATATTACTGTTGCGGCAAGGGGATTCCGCCCTCTTTCGTCTCGCCTGGCGGCGATCCACCTTCCCCAGAGGGGAAGGCTTATTATAACCAAAGGATGAGGAATATGAAGCTGAAAACCACATTGCTGGGAAAAACCTATACATTCCGGGACTTGAAGGAAGTCCTTGCCAAGGCCAATGAGGAAAAGACCGGCGACAAGCTGGCGGGGCTGGCGGCGGAGTCTGCCCAGGAGCGGGTGGCGGCCAAGGTGGTGCTGTCCGCCGTGACCCTGGGGGATCTGCGGGAGAATCCCTCCGTTCCCTACGAGGAGGACGAGGTCACCCGGATTATTCAGGACGATGTAAACGAGGCGGTTTTCCGCAAAATCCGCAGCTGGACGGTATCGGAGTTCCGGGAATGGCTGCTGGATGAAACCACCACCGGGGACGATATCCGCAAGGTCAGCCGCGGGCTCACCAGCGAAATGGTGGCGGCGGTGTGCAAGCTCATGGGCAATCTGGACCTCATCTACGCCGCCAATAAAATTCACATCACCGCCCACTGCAATACCACCATCGGCTTGCCGGGAACCCTCTCCTGCCGTCTTCAGCCCAATCACACCACCGATGACCCGGAGGGCATCACGGCTTCCACGTTGGAGGGCCTGAGCTTTGGCGCGGGAGACGCGGTCATCGGCCTGAACCCGGTGACGGACAGCCCGGAGCAGGTGGGAAAGGTGCTGCGCCGGTTTCAGGAAATCAAGGAGCACTGGCAGATTCCCACCCAGATCTGCGTGCTGGCCCACGTCACGGCTCAGATGAAGGCAGTTCGCGCCGGAGCGCCCTGCGACCTGATCTTCCAGTCCATCGCCGGCAGTCAGAAGGGCAACGAGGCCTTCGGCTTTAGCGCCGCCACGCTGGAGGAAGCCCGGCAGCTCCTTCTGAAGGAGGGCACAGCGGAAGGACCTAACGTCATGTATTTCGAGACGGGGCAGGGTTCCGAGCTGTCTTCCAACGCCCACCACAACACCGATCAGGTGACCATGGAGGCCCGGTGCTACGGCTTTGCCAAGCGGTTCCAGCCCTTCCTGGTCAACACGGTGGTGGGCTTCATCGGGCCGGAATACCTGTACGATGCCCGTCAGGTGACCCGCGCGGGGCTGGAAGACCACTTCATGGGCAAGCTTACCGGCATCTCCATGGGCTGCGACTGCTGCTACACCAACCACATGAAGGCGGATCAGAACGACATTGAAAATCTGGCTGCCTTACTCACCATGGCGGGCTGCAACTACTTCATGGGCATCCCCCACGGGGACGACATTATGCTGAACTACCAGACCACCGGCTTCCGGGAGACGGCTGCCCTGCGGGAGCTGACGGGGAAGACCGCTATCCCGGAGTTCCAGCGCTGGCTGGAAAACATGGGCTTTGTGGAGAACGGAAAGCTGACAAAGAAGGCAGGAGACGGTTCCAGTCTGCTGTTCTAGGGAGGAAAGAACCATGGAACTGGACAAGGATTTAGCCGCCCGGCAGGAAGCAAGGGCTCTGGCACGGCAGGCGGAAAGGTGTCAGCATATTCTGGCGGATTTTCCCCAGGAGAAGCTGGACGCCATAGTGGAGGCTGTAGCCAAGGCTTTTTCGGCGGAAGCAACGCCCCTGGCGGAGCTGTCGGTGCAGGAGACGGGCTTCGGCAATGTGCCCGATAAGACTACCAAGAACAAATTCGCTTCGGAAACGGTGGCAAAGGCCGTTCGGGGCATGAAAACCGTGGGCATTCTGCGAAAAAAGGCGGAGGAGCGGGTGTGGGAAATTGGCGTGCCGGTGGGGGTTATCGCCGCCATCGTGCCCAGTACCAATCCCACTTCCACTGTGTGCTATAAGGCCATGATCGCCCTGAAAGCGGGAAATCCCATCCTGTTTTCGCCCCATCCCAAAGCGGTGAACTGTACCCGGCGGGCGGCTCAGATCGTTGCCCAGGCGGCGGAAAACGCCGGGGCCCCGGCGGGCAGCGTCGCCTGTCTCAGTATTCCGTCTATGGCGGGCTGTCAGGAGCTGATGGGGGCGGCTGAGGTGAAGCTGATTCTGGCCACCGGCGGCCCGGCCATGGTGAAATCGGCCTATTCCTCTGGAAAGCCTGCCATCGGCGTGGGGGCGGGCAACGGCCCGGCCTATATCCACCGCAGCGCGGATGTAGCCCGCGCCCTTTCGGACATCGCCCGCTCCAAGACCTTTGACTTTGGCACGGTCTGCGCTTCCGAGCAGAGCATTATTGTAGAGCGATCCATGGAAGAAGCCGTGGTGGAGGAAGCAAAGCGGCAGGGCTATTACTTCCTGTCGGAGGGAGAAGCGGGGAAGCTGGCGAAGATTCTCTTCCGCCCAAACGGGGCGCTGAACCCGGAGGTGGTGGGTAAGCCCGCCGCCAAACTTGCGCAGCTGGCGGATTTTGCTGTGCCTCCCAGCGCAAAAATCTTAGTTGCCCGGGAGCGGGAAGCCGGCATCGGCTACCCCTACTCCATGGAGAAGCTTTGCCCGGTGCTGGCCTTCTATGTCATGGACAATGAGGAAGAAATCCTCCGAAAATGTGTGGAAATTCTGGATTTTGAGGGTGCAGGCCATACCTTTGCCATTCATGCAGAGGATGAAGAAGTGGTGCGGAAATTCGCCGAAAAAATACCCGTGTCCCGATTCCTTGTGAACACCCCCGCAGCACTGGGGGGCATTGGGGCAACTACCGGCCTGTTCCCTGCGCTGACCCTGGGCTGCGGCGCAGTGGGGGGCAGCAGCTCCTCCAACAACATTTCGCCCCTTGACCTCATCAACATCCGCCGGGTGGCCTGGGGCGCTGAGGAGCCGAAGAAAAAAGAAATCCACAGTCCGGAGCTGGTGGAGCTGCTTGCCCAAAAAATACTGGAACGGCTGGAGCATTAGGGGGTGCGGGCAGTGGAAAACTTGCAGGAACTGGCGGAAGCGGTGGTATCCCGGCTGTTTGTGGAGCTGGAGGCTTCCGGGCGGCACGTCCATGTGAC
>JALFXH010000045.1 GCA_022786965.1 Clostridiales bacterium | reverse complement strand
CACGCTTCTTGACCCGAAAGGAATTGGCGGTCTGCTGGATATCTTTTCCGCGGCGATGGGATTGATTCTCGCCATGGCCGGAACGTGCTGCCTTCTGCTGCTGATCAGCACCGTATGCTTTATGCGGGGTATGAGCTAATGGGCAGCCTGCGGGAGTATGTAATACGAATTGTTGCAGCAGCGCTGCTTAGCGGGATTGTCATTCGCCTGACGCAGCACAGCGCCAGCGGAAAAATCGTCAGGCTGCTGTGCGGTGTCTTCATGACAATCGTGCTGATCCAGCCGCTCGCCGGAACAAACGTGTCCCTTTGGGAATCCATACTGCCGGACATCACCCAGGAGGCGGAAGCAGTAACCGCAGAAGGCGCTGCCGCGGCGGAGGATATCAGAAGAGAATACATAAAGCAGCGTGTGGAGGCATATATCTTAAGCAGAGCAAAGACAATGGAGGCAGATATACAGGCCAATGTATCACTGGACGAAGACTGCGTTCCTGTCAGTGTAAGCATTGCCGGCAGAATATCGCCCCTGTCCAGAAGCAGGCTTACCCAGATGATCGCTTCTGAACTGGGGATTCCAAAGGAGCGGCAGGAATGGATTGGGTAGCTGGCAAACAAACGATTGTTGATCTTCTGAAAAAGTACCGGTTCGCTATCATCGTGCTGCTGGCAGGAATCCTGCTGATGGTATTCCCGCACAAAGAAGAAGCGTCAGAGAATCCGCCATCGGTCAGCCAGGAAATAACGCATCAGGATGTTTCCCTTCAGGAAGCTCTGGAGGAAATACTGAGCGAGATATCCGGAGCCGGTAAGGTATCGGTTCTTCTGACCCAGGCCGCGGGCGAAGAGACCCTGTATCAAACCAACGAAAATATATCCTCTGACGAAGGTGGAAACAACAGCCGCCGGGAAACCGTGGTGATTTCCGGTTCCGGCAGGGAGGAAACCGGTCTGATCCGGCAAGTGAAAGCGCCGACTTATCTGGGGGCAGTCATCGTGTGCCAGGGGGCGGAAAACGCCTCTGTTCGTCTGGCAGTGGTGGAAGCGGTCAGGAGTGCTACCGGACTCACAACCGACCGCATCAGTGTTGTGAAAATGAAATGAATGGAGGCATTTTTTATGAAAGTTTGGAAGAAGAATCTGGTTGCCGCCGCAATTCTGGTAACGGTCTGCGCCGGAATTTATGTCAACTGGCTCTATACAGAGGATAAGACCGCTGCCAGTCTGGAGGATTCTCTGGATACGCAAAAGGTCATGAACGAAGATACGCTGGTACTTAGCGGAGACATGGAAGCAATTGCGGCAGGGGAGGACGTCGTTTCAACATCCACTGACTACTTTGCCGCCGTACGCCTGTCCCGCCAGCAGGCCAGAGACAACGCGGTCAATCTTCTCCAGGAGGCGATGGCGTATTCCGGCAGCGAGGGTACCAAGGATGTAGAATCCGCCATGGAGCTGGAGGAAATCGTCCAGACTGCCCTCAGCGAAGCACAGATTGAAAGTCTGATCATCGCCAAGGGCTATGCCGATTGCGTCGCCTATATGTCCGGCGAGGGAATCTCGGTCGCCGTATCTTCCCCGGAGGGGGGACTGCAGCAGGCGGATGTAGCGGTGATTGCCGATATTGTCATGACCCAGTCAGACTATTCTCTCGATGATATCCGTGTGGTAGAGGTTCAATGAAGCAAAACAACTACCCCGCAGACGTTGCGCCGTCTGCGGGGTAAACTGTTATTTTTCCGGATAATCCAGAACTTCCTTGGCAATATAAATGGGTCGATCCTTACTCTGCTCGAAGATTCTGCCAATGTACTCACCGATGATTCCGATACAGAACAGCTGAATGCTGCTGAACAGAAGCAGGAGAACAATAATGGTCGCATAGCCCGGAACGGCAATTCCCCAGACCAGTTTTTCGATGATGACCCAGATCAGGTAGAGAATGGCAGCCACTCCGGAAACGCTGCCCAGAACGGTGGCAAGCCGAAGCGGGGCAGTGGAGAAACCGATGATTCCTTCGATTGCGTACTCCACCAGCTTCCAGAAGCTCCACTTTGTGGTGCCGGAGGCTCGTTCACAGGCGGTGTAGGGGATAAATTTGGTTTCATATCCAACCCAAGCAAACAAGCCCTTGGAAAAACGGTGATATTCCCCGAGGGACAGCAAGCTGTCCCGGACACTTCTGCGGAAGGTCCGGAAATCGCTGGCATCCGGCTGAAGGGATACCCGGGAGAGCTTGTTGATCAGCGTGTAAAAACTGCGTTTGAAAAAAGAAAGCACCTTGCCTTCTCCGCGGCGGTCCTGATAAGCCGCAACCACATCGAACTCCGGTTCTTCATCCAGGATTTTTACCATATCCCGAACGATTTCAGGCCTCTGCTGCAGGTCAGCGTCAATCAGGGAAATATATTCCCCCCGTGCGTGCTCCAGGCCGGCATACAGCCCAGACTCTTTGCCAAAGTTCCGGGAAAAGGAGATTACCTGAACCGGGCACTTCTGCGCGGCATGAATTTTTCGCAGATTATGCAGCGTTGCGTCCCGGCTGCCGTCGTTGACAAATACAATCTCATAATCATAGCCGCAGCCGGAGAAAGCGGAGATAACAGCATCCTGGAACGCGGCGACGTTTTCTGCCTCGTTATAGCAGGGAACTACCAGTGATAATTTCATTTGGGTCACTCGCAATACAATAAAGATACTCTATTATATTGTCTGAGACGGCAAACGTCAAGCGAAAAGATAATAATCCTTGGGAACCGGTTGACAATTCGCGGAAAATATGCTAACGTAGGCGGGTAAATATGTCGATGGGGAGGTTCCGCTTCTGAAAGCCGGAAAGAGAGTGCCCGGGTGGTGCGAGGGTATGCGGTGAAAAGCGGATGGTCGCCCCGGAGTAGACTCTCTGAATGCAGTAGGGGAGTACGGGTCTGCCCGTTACAGCTCTTGAGCGCCCGAAAGGGAATTCAGGTGGTACCGCGGAAAGTCTTTCGCCCTGAGTCATTACGACTCGGGGCGTTTCTTATTTTACAAAGGAGCGAAGAATATGGCAAGAGAATTACCAAAGATCTACGAGCCTCAGCAGGTTGAGTCCCGGATCTACCAGATGTGGCAGGACGGCGGCTACTTCCATGCGGAGAAGGACGAAAGCAAAAAACCCTTCACCATTGTGATGCCCCCACCAAATGTTACCGGTCAGCTGCACATGGGCCACGCCATGGACGCAACATTGCAGGATACCCTGATCCGGTTCAAGCGGATGCAGGGCTACAATGCCCTGTGGGTTCCCGGCGTTGACCATGCCGGTATCGCCACTCAGATCAAGGTGGAGGAAGAACTGCGCAAGGAGGGCCTGACCCGCTACGATCTGGGCCGGGAGAAGTTCCTGGAGCGTGTCTGGGACTGGAAAAATAAATACGGCAACCGGATTGTGGAGCAGCAGAAGAAGCTGGGCGCCTCCTGCGACTGGGATCGTGCCCGGTTCACCATGGACGAGGGCTGTTCCAAAGCCGTCCGGGAAGTGTTTGTCTCTCTGTATGAGAAGGGTCTGATCTATAAGGGCAGCCGGATTATCAACTGGTGCCCCCACTGTGTTACCGCTCTGTCCGATGCCGAGGTAGAGTATGTGGACAAGCCCGGCCACCTGTGGCACATCCGTTACCCGCTGGCTGATGGTAGCGGCGAGGTGATTGTGGCCACCACCCGCCCCGAAACCATGCTGGGTGACTCCGGCGTCTGCGTCAATCCCAATGATGAGCGCTACAAGGATATTGTCGGCAAGATGGTCATTCTGCCGCTGGTCAACAAGGAAATTCCTGTTGTGGCGGATGACTATGCCGAGATGGAATTCGGCACCGGCTGTGTGAAGATGACCCCTGCTCACGACCCCAACGACTTTGAGGTGGGTCTGCGGCACAATCTGGAGGTTATCCGGGTTCTGGATGACAAGGGTGTTGTCAATGAGTTCGGCGGCAAGTATCAGGGCCTTGACCGGTATGAGGCCCGGAAACAGATTGTGGCGGATCTGGAAGCCGGCGGGTATCTCGTTAAGGTAGAGGATTACTCCCACAATGTGGGCACCTGCTACCGCTGCCATCAGGATGTGGAGCCCATCATCTCCGCCCAGTGGTTTGTCAAGATGAAGCCGCTGGCTGAGGAGGCCATCCGGGTTGTGAAGGAAGGGGAGACGAAGTTCGTTCCCGACCGGTTCAGCAAGACCTATATGAACTGGATGGAAAATGTCCGCGACTGGTGCATTTCCCGTCAGCTGTGGTGGGGCCACCAGATTCCCGCCTGGACCTGCGCCGACTGCGGCCACATCACCGTGTCCCGCGAGGATGCCTGCAAGTGCGAAAAGTGCGGCAGCACCAACATCACCCGGGAGGAGGATGTGCTGGATACCTGGTTCTCTTCCGCTCTGTGGCCCTTTGAAACCCTGGGCTGGCCCGAGAAGACCGAGGATTATGATTATTTCTATCCCACGGATGTGCTGGTCACCGGCTATGATATCATCTTCTTCTGGGTTGCCAGAATGATCTTCTCCGGCTGTGAACACACCAAAAAGACGCCCTTCCACACAGTCCTGATTCATGGCCTTGTCCGTGACAATCTGGGCAGAAAAATGTCCAAGTCTCTGGGCAACGGCATCGATCCCCTGGAAATGATCGACAAATACGGCTGCGATGCTCTTCGTATGAACATGGTCACCAGCAATTCTCCCGGCAATGATATGCGCTTCTACACCGAACGCTGCGAGGCCATGCGGAACTTTGCCAATAAGCTGTGGAACGCATCCCGCTATGTGCTGATGAATCTGGGCGAGGACACAGTCAATGCGCTGCCCGCTGCTGATAAGCTGGAAATCCCCGATAAATGGGTGCTGTCCAAGCTGAATACCCTGATTGCCGAAGTGACCGAGAATTTGGAAAAGTACGAACTGGGTGTGGCCGTTCAGAAGGTGTACGATTTCATCTGGGATACCTACTGTGACTGGTATATTGAGCTGACCAAGGCCCGGCTGTACTCCGAGGATGCAGACCGGAAGCAGACCGCTCTGCAGGTGCTGGTCTACGTTCTGGATCAGGTGCTGCGGCTGCTGCATCCCTTCATGCCCTTTATTACCGAGGAAATCTGGCAGAGTCTGCCTCACGAGGGACCGGCCCTCATCGTTGCCCAGTGGCCTCAGTACCGGCAGGAACTGGCCTTCAGCGCTGAGGAAAACCACATGGAATCTGTCATGGAAGCCATCCGTGCCATCCGTGCCCGCCGTACCGAGATGAACGTTCCTCCCAGCAAGAAGGCCGCTCTGTATATCCTGACCAACAAGCCTCAGGTGTACACCGAGGGCGAGGGCTTCATCCAGAGACTGGCCTACGCCGACACTGTGACGCTGCTTACTGCGGAGCCGGAGAATTTGGACGGCATGGTGACCATCACCACCGCCGACGCTAAGCTGTATATCCCCATGGGACAGCTGGTGGACGTGGCAAAGGAGCTGGAACGCATCGCCAAGGAACTGGCGGATGCAAGAAAGTTCCTTACTTCCGTGGAAGGAAAACTGTCCAACGAAAAGTTCGTTTCCCGTGCTCCCGAAGCTGTCGTGGATGCGGAACGTCAGAAGGCCCAGAAGACCCGCGATCTGATTGCTCAGCTGGAGCAAAGCGAAGCCGCTATGAAAAAGCTGTCCAACTAAATACACGGATTCAGGGCGCAGACCAATGGTTTGCGCCCTGTCTTTATTTTGAGGTAAACCCGTTTTCGACTGAAAAATCGAAGACGGGTTTTTATACTGGAAGAGACAAAAATAAGGAGGTATTATCATGCACTTTACAAGCTTTTTAGAGGAGGGGCGGCTGACGGTCGCTCTGACCGGTGAAATAGACCATCACTGCGCCAAAGCCTATATCCAGGCCATCGCGGCAAAAATCGAAGCCTATATGCCCAGCGTCTGTGTATTGGATTTCCGGGAGGTATCTTTCGTGGATTCCTCGGGAATCGCAGTCGTCATCAATGCCCTGCGGAGCATGACGCAGATTGAGGGCCAGCTGCTGCTGACCGGAATCGCCCCCCAGCCCATGCGGGTGTTCCGGGCGTCGGGAATTGATAAGCTGGTTGAAATCAGGGAGGCGGTATCATGAAATTTGAAAACTTTATGATTTTGGACTTTCCCAGCAAATCCAGCAACGAAGCGTTTGCACGGTCCGCCGTAGCCTGCTTCGCGGCACAGATGGATCCCACCCTGGAAGAACTGGGGGATATCCGTACGGCGGTATCGGAAGCGGTGACCAACTGCATCGTTCACGCCTACCCGGAAAAGCTGGGAAATATTACCCTTCGCTGCCGGATTCTCAAGGACAATGTGCTGGATATTGTGGTAAAAGACCGGGGTATTGGGATTCCTGACGTGGAGCAGGCAAGAAGACCCTCTTTCACCACAGGCGGAAACGAACGCAGCGGTATGGGCTTTACCATTATGGAGAGCTTTATGACAAATCTGGAGATATCCTCTAAGCCCGGTAAAGGAACCACCGTACATATGCGCCGAAAACTCCAGCGACGCCAATGAGTGTATCGGAAGAGCTGATTCAGCTTGCCCAGTCCGGGGACAAGGATGCTGCGGAAAAGCTGGTTTCCGAGAATTCCGGCCTGATCTGGGCGGTAGCCAGGCGTTTTCTGGGCAGAGGCGTGGAGACAGATGATCTGTACCAACTGGGATGCATGGGATTTCTGAAAGCGGTCGAAGGTTTCGACCAATCCTTTGGAACGCAGTTTTCCACCTACGCGGTGCCAAAAATCGCCGGCGAGATTCGCCGTTTCCTGCGTGACGACGGAGCGGTGAAGGTTTCCCGGAGTATCAAAGAGCGTGCTGCCGCCATACGCTCTTGCCGCAATCAACTGGCCGCCGCACTTGGAAGGGAACCGACCATTCAGGAAATATCCCGCCAGACCGGTTTTTCACCTGAGGACATCGCGCTGGCGGAAACCGCCACCGCGTCCACCGAATCCATTCAGCAGGAAAACGGGGAGGAAGGCTTCTCACTGGAGGACGTTCTGACCGACACGGAATCGGAAGATCAGATGCTGGAAAAAATCGCCCTGCGGCAGGCGATCTCGAAGCTGCCGCAGCGGGAAAGATGCGTCGTAGAACTGCGTTATTTCCATTGCCTGACCCAGCAGAGAGTAGCCAAAATCATGAATGTCAGTCAGGTGCAGGTTTCCCGTATTGAAAAAAAGGCCCTGGCGCTGCTTCGTGAAATGCTTCGCTAAGGAGCCTCTGAATAAAACGTCTGCGGCTGGCAGGCCGTTCTTTTGCTCCATCCGTGCAGTTTTGAAAATGGGAAATACATACAGTATTCCGCCATTTTCAGAACTTTCGGCTGGGCCAAAATCTTCTTCCGCCAGCTCTTGCCGTTTTAATCAGAGGCTCCCAAAACAAATGCTTTACCTTTTTGAAAAAATGCGCTAAAATAGTCGCATCTTAAGTTTGGATAGGTGCGACTATGAACGAGCAATTTGACGAACGTTTCCTATCGGCCCGCCGCCGCTATATTGAGAGCCAGTTTTCTCAGCTCAATGATATGCAGCGGCAGGCTGTTATGACGACGGAAGGCCCGCTTCTGCTGCTGGCAGGCGCGGGAAGCGGAAAAACGACGGTTCTCATTAACCGGATTGCAAATCTGATGCGTTTCGGCCGGGGCAGCGACAGTAGCGAGATTCCTGAACATATTACGCAGGAAGATCTTGCCTTTCTGGAATCCGTCGAACCGGATGGCGCGTATGACCGCTATCGCGCGGACCGTCTGTGCGCTGTAGAACCGGCGGCGCCCTGGAGTATCCTGGCGATTACCTTCACGAATAAGGCGGCCAACGAAATCCGTGACCGTCTGTCTAATTTGCTTGGCCCCGAGGCACAGGATATCTGGGCAATGACCTTCCACTCTGCCTGCTGCAGAATTCTGCGACGGGACATTGAGGTAATGGGCTATACCCGCAGTTTTACCATCTATGATACGTCAGATTCCGAGCGTATCATGAAAGACATCATTAAAGACATGGGTCTTGACGACAAGACCTTTCCGGCAAAGTATGTTCTTGGCGCTATCAGCCGGGAAAAGGACAAAATGGTATCCCCGGAGGAAATGCTGGAACGCGCGGAAGCATCGGGCGATTTGCGCGCTCTGCACATCGCCCGATGCTATGCAAAATATCAGACCCGTCTGAAAGATAACAACGCGCTGGACTTTGACGATATCATTTATGTGACAGTGAAGCTTCTTCAGGAGCACGAGGATGTCAGGCAGTATTATCAGCGGAAGTTCCGATATGTTCTGGTTGACGAGTATCAGGATACCAACCATATGCAGTATCTGCTGACGGCTTTGTTGGCGGCAGGGTATGAAAATGTCTGTGTTGTGGGTGATGACGACCAGAGTATTTACCGCTTCCGCGGCGCAACCATTGAGAATATCCTGAGCTTCGAAAAGCAGTACCGTGGCTGCCGCACCATCCGTCTGGAACAGAATTATCGTTCCACCCAATCCATTCTGGACGCGGCAAACGCGGTGATTTCCCACAATCTTGGGCGGAAAGGCAAGCGTCTGTGGACCTCCAATGGCCGCGGCAATCCGATCACGCTGTATGAAGCCAGCGATGAGGGAACGGAAGGCAATTTCGTCGCCAGCAGGATCATTGCCGGCTCTCGGGGACAGAATTTCAAGGATTACGCCATACTCTATCGAACCAACGCCCAGTCCAACGCTTTGGAATTTGCGCTGAAACGAAATGGCATCCCCTACCGTGTCATCGGCGGCACCCGCTTCTTTGACCGTGCGGAAGTCAAGGATATGCTGTCCTATCTGTGTGTCATCAACAATTGCTCTGACGATCTCCGCCTGAGACGGATTATCAACAATCCGCCCCGGGGCCTCGGCGCGAAAACCATCGAAACGGCCCAGCGTCTGGCGGATGCGGAGCACAAGCCACTCTATGATATTGTATCTGACCCCTATTCATACGCCCCGCTGGAAAAGCCCGCCATGAAGCTGCTGCAATTTTCAGCGCTGATTGAGGAATTGGCGCAGCTTCTGGAGGATGGCATGAGCCTTCCTGATTTCTACGAGGAATTGTTGATTCGGTCCGGGTATGTGGATATGCTGAACGCCAAGGATACGGAAGAGAACAAAACCAGGCTCGAAAACGTCCGAGAATTGAAATCCAGCATTCTGTCCTACATGGAAAACACAGAAATGCCCACATTGGCGGGATTCCTTGAGGAAATCGCCCTGTACACCGATCTGGAACAATACAACGACAGTGACGATGCCGTTGTCATGATGACCATGCACTCGGCAAAGGGTCTGGAATTTCCCAATGTATTCCTTGTTGGCTTCGAGGACGGCCTGTTCCCCGGAATGCGGGCCATCGGGGATGCCGAGGAAATGGAGGAAGAACGGCGGCTGTGCTATGTGGCCATTACCCGGGCAAAGCAGACGCTGACCATAAGCTACGCCCGGCAGAGAATGCTGTATGGCCGCACCTCCGCGTCGCTGCCTTCCCGGTTCCTGAAGGAAATCCCGGATGAATGTCTGATACGAAAAGGTGGATACCGCCGGGCAGCTGTGGAATACGGCAGCAGTGAATATCCTCAGAGCCGTCCTGCTGCTTCCCACAGACCGCAGCCACGGTTTACGGGAAGCTCTGTCGGCGTATCTGCGGCCGGGCCAATGCTGGAGCTGAATTCCGGGGATATGATTCAGCACGCCGCCTTTGGACGTGGTATGGTGCTGTCCGTCATGAAAATGGGCGGTGACGCGCTGCTGGAAATTGCCTTTGACGACATCGGAACCAAGAAGCTGATGGCAAAAACCGCCTCTGCCCACATGAGAAAGCTGTAATTTACCTGAAACTCCGCGCATAACCTGTTCCGGGGGGATTGGTATGCGCAGACGAATTCGCAGAATACTGCACCTGCTGCTGGCTGTTTTTGTGGCAGTCAGTCTCGGATTTCTTATGCTGCGCAGCCGATACCGGGACGTTATCCGGGACCTGGCGGAAACACAGGTAAAGAACACAACATCAGACCTGACAAACGATGCCATAGCCAAGCAGATTGATGAGGGTATTATTCAATACGATCGTATCGTCTATTTTGAAAAGGATTTGGATGGGCGGATTACAGCCCTGAAAACCAACATGAGCGAGGTAAATCGTCTGAAAACGGACATTCTGAATCTGATCAACGATGAAATTCTGGCGCTGGATACCTCAGACATCGGAATTCCCCTGGGAAGCCTGTTCCTGCCGGAGCTGTTCTCCGGAAAAGGACCGTCAATTCCTGTGCATATCCTGTCGATCCGGAACTCCGATGCGTCCTTTGCCAGCAGCTTTTCCCAGGCCGGTATTAATCAGACGCTGCATCAGCTTACCATGATCGTCAGTGTTGACGTTGCTGTGCTTGTTTTGGGACAGACCAGCAGCTTTACCGTGAACAGCGAAGTGGTTGTCGCGGAAACCGTCATCGTCGGAGATGTTCCCAGCACATTTTTACAAACCGGAGGAAATTATGAATCCCAGAGATAGAGTTGAAGAACTGACGCGCCTGCTCACCCAGGCCAATTACCGCTATTATGTCCTGGATGATCCCACCATGCCGGATTTTGAGTATGACCATCTGCTGCGGGAATTGGAGGATTTGGAAAAAGCCCACCCCGAATTGGCGGCGGCGGATTCTCCCACCCGGCGGGTTGGCGGGGAAGCCCTGAGTCAGTTTGAAAAAGTCACCCATCCCGTGCCCTTAATGAGCTTGCAGGACGTATTCAGCCTGGAAGAGCTGGATGATTTCCTGAACCGGGTTCTTGAGAGCGAAGGCAGCGCCCAGTTTTCTGTAGAGCCGAAAATCGATGGTTTGTCAGTTGCTTTGGAATATGTGAACGGTCTGTTTGTCCGGGGCGCCACCCGGGGGGATGGGAATGTGGGGGAGGATGTGACGGAGAATCTGAAAACCATCCGTTCGATTCCCATGCGCATTGACAACGCGCCTTCTCGTCTGATTGTCCGCGGCGAGGTGTTTATGCCGAAAAAGAGCTTTGAAAAGCTCAATGCCCGGCAGGAAACGGAAGGAAAACCCCTGTTTGCCAATCCCAGAAACGCCGCGGCAGGCTCCCTGCGGCAGCTGGACCCTAAAGTCGCCGCGAAGCGGGGGCTGGATATCTATATCTTCAACATCCAGCTGGCGGATGGCGTAACCTTTACACGCCACAGTGAAACACTGGAGTACCTGAAAACACTGAAATTCAAGGTAATCCCCCATAAAACCCTCTCCTCACCGGAGGAAATCCACAAAGAGGTGCTGTCCATCAACGAGAACCGGGACAAGCTGATCTGTGATATCGATGGCGCTGTCATCAAGGTGGATGATCTTCAGCAGCGGGAGCATCTGGGGACCACTGCGAAATTCCCCCGGTGGGCTGCCGCCTACAAGTATCCGCCGGAAATCAAGCCGACGGTCATTGAGGATATTGTCGTTCAGGTTGGACGGACCGGTGTTTTGACGCCCAAGGCTGTGGTACGCCCGGTACGGCTGGCGGGAACAACAGTCACCAATGCCACGCTGCACAATCAGGATTTTATCTCTTCCCGGGATATTCGGATTGGCGACACGGTTCTGATCCGTAAGGCAGGGGAGATCATTCCGGAAATTCTGGAGGTTGATCTTTCCAAACGCCCGGAGGGCACCGCTGCCTATCACCTGCCGGACCGCTGTCCGGCCTGCGGCGCCCGGGTGGAACAAGACCCGGAGGGAGCGTTTCTTCGCTGCACCGGCGCGGAATGCCCCGCGCAGCTCAGCCGGAATATCGCCCATTTTGTCAGCAGGGACGCCATGGATATTGACGGGCTTGGTTCCGCCATCGTGGACGGTCTCATCGGCAAGGGATTGATTCATTCCCCGGCGGATATCTACTATCTGACACTGGAGGAAATCCAGAGTCTCTGGATTTCCGGTTCCACCGTCGCTTCCAAGCTGCTGTCATCCATTGAGGCCAGTAAGCAGCAGGACGTCAGCAGGCTGATCTATGCGCTGGGTATTCGCCAGGTGGGTGCCAAAACCGGCAAGGTGCTGGCGTCCCGATTCGGAAGTCTGGATGCCCTTATGAATGCATCGGTTGCGGAACTGACAGAGGTTCCGGATATCGGCGGTGTGACTGCTCAGAGTATCTTCGATTGGTTCCGGCAGCCTCAATCTGTGCACATGATTCAGAGGCTGCGCGAAGCGGGTGTGAATTTTGAATCGAAACGGATGGTTACGGATACCCGGTTTGCCGGAAAGATCTTCGTGCTAACCGGTGCGCTCAGCAAATTCACCCGTGAGGAGGCGACAGAGCGGATTGAAGCCTTCGGCGGCAAAGCCTCCGGCTCGGTTTCAAAGAAGACCAGCTATGTCATCGTGGGAGAGAACGCCGGCTCAAAGGAGCGCAAAGCCCGGGAGCTGGGCATCCCCATTCTGACGGAAGACGAATTCCTGGAAATGCTCAAATAATGCAGATGGAGGCCAGTTCCTACGAGCTGGCCTCCACGTTTATAATGTAAAATCTTCCTGATCGTATTTTGAGAAGTCCAATGCTTTTGCCCTTTTGGGAATCCGCTTGCATGGATCATAGCGGAAACGCCAGCATTTCTCCTCCGGCATCCGAAGTCCTTTGCGGGCGCACAGAATCTGCCCATCTTCAAGCGCTGTACCGTTTTCACAGTAACCACAAAGATGTTCCATTTTTTTTCGAAACAGCATAACACGGCCTCCACTTTTCTTATGGGCCTATTATACACCAGAGAGCGCCCGATTTCTACTTCTTTTTTTGCTGATCTGATATAAAAGCGGCAGCAGAAGGATAATCAGGAGCCAGGCTGTTTGGCTGATGATACCGTAGGATAATGCCACGCTGACCAGAACCTGCATCAGTTTGCCGGAATAGTAATAGCGCACAGACATCCCCGGCGTAACGGAAGCAGTCTGCGCTGAAACGCATAGACCTCCTGCCGCCAGCAGGCCGCTGCA
>JALFXH010000025.1 GCA_022786965.1 Clostridiales bacterium | reverse complement strand
CGGCATCGGCCAGCTCGGTGAGCAGCTGGGTGCGCTCACTCTCTAAGGCATCGTCAAAAAACATCATGGTATCCAGTTCGGTGTTGGGTTTCATGGTCATTCATCCTCCTTTTTCAGTTCCTGGGGCTTGGTGGTCATGATGCGGTACAGCTCGGTGTCCTTGGGGAAGTGATCCACAAAGGGCAGGATCGTGGAGCCGTAGAACAGCAGGCCCTCGCCCTCGCTGGAGTGGGTCACATAGGAAAGCTGGTGCGGAGAAATGCCCAGCTGCTTGGCGAGAATCTGCCGGTCCCCGCCAGCCTGGTTGAGCATATACACGAAGTCGGAGTTTTCAAAGATGTTCTCTACCTCGCGGCTGCTCAAAAGGTCTTTGACATTCTGCGTGATGCCGGTGGGAATGCCGCCCCACTTGCGGAAACGCTTCCAAATCTCGACGGTATAAGCGGCGGTCTGCTCCTCTTTCAGCAGTAGGTGCATCTCGTCGATGTAGTAGCGGGTGGACTTGTGGGCGGCGCGGTTGATGGTGACACGGTTCCACACCTGGTCCTGGACCACCAGCATACCGATTTTCTTGAGCTGCTTGCCCAGCTCTTTGATGTCGTAGCAGATAATGCGGTTGTTGATGTCCACATTACTCTGGTGGTTGAACACATTGAGGGAGCCGGTTACATAGATTTCCAGCGCCGTGGCAATGTACTGTGCCTCTTTTTCCTCCTGCGTCCGCAGTAGGTTGTAAAGGTCCTCCAAGATGGGCATATTCTCCGGGCGGGGGTCATTGAGATAGGTCTGATAGACCAGCCGCACACAGCGGTCAATGATGGTTTTCTGTACCGGCTGCAAGCCCTCCTTGCCGCCCACGATCAGCTCACACAAAGACAGGATGAAGTCAGACTTGAGGGACAACGGACTTTCATCGTCCGAATAGTCCAGGTTCAGGTCCATCGGGTTGATGTAGTTGGTGGAGGTGGGCGAAATCTTAATGACCTGCCCATGCAGGCGCTCCACCAAGGGCGCGTACTCGGCCTCCGGGTCACAGATGATGATGTCATCATTGGTGAGCAGGAAACAGTTGGCGATCTCGCGCTTGGCGCTGAAGGACTTGCCGGAACCCGGCGTACCAAGAATCAGTCCGTTGGGATTTTTCAGCAGCTTGCGGTCCACCATGATGAGGTTGTTGGACAGGGCGTTGATCCCGTAGTACAGCGCCTCTTTGCCGTTCTGGAACAGCTCCTGGGTAGTGAACGGAACAAAGATAGCCGTGGAACTGGTGGTCAGCCCTCGCTGAATCTCGATCTGATTGAGGCCCAGGGGCAGTGCGGACATTAGCCCTTCTTCCTGCTGGAAGTCAAGCCTTGTCAGCTGGCAGTTGTACTTCTGTGCGATAGAGCTGGCCTGGAATACATTGTTGTCCAGCTGCCGGGGATTGTCCGCCGTGTTCAGCACCAGAAAGGTGACAAGGAACATTCGCTCGTTCCGGCTCTGCAAGTCCTGCAAGAGCTTCTTGGCCTCGGCACCGTAGGTGGCAAGGTCGGAGGGAATGATGTCCATGTCATACCCGGCCCGGACAGCCTTTTTCTGTTCCTCAATCTTGCTGCGGTCCAGGTCGGTGATTTTCCGCTTGACCGTTTTGATGGCCTTGATCTGGTCCACGGACTGGATATGCAGGCTGACGATCAGGCTGGATTCCATGTCCAGAAAATCCGCCAGCATTCGGTCATTCAGCTCCGGCGCGAGAATCTGCAAAAAAGAAACAGCCCCGTATTTCTTGCCCATACGGAACTGCTTGCCGGTGCGGAACTCGAAGCCGGACGGTGCGATGAAGTCCTTGGTGGACAGACCGGACGGAGCCAGCCAATCCCATTCAAAGCGAAACGGCACCTGTTCATCCATGTGGAAGATACCGTGGAGCTGTGCCAGCCGCGCCTTGCCGTCCAGGGTCTCAGCGGCCACACCCAGGCGCTTGAAGTTGTTCAGGATGTCGGTCTCAATGCGCTCCAGGCGAGGCTTGGCGGCCTTGAGGCTGTCCGCGTCGATACCGAAGGTGAGATACTTGGTCTTGATAAGGCCATTGTTACCTTTTGCCAGCTGGTTTTGCAGCATGGTCATGTACTCCACCCGGATACTGTCAAAATCATCCCCCTGGAGAGGAATGTTGATGGCGTGGGCAAAGGTTTCCTCGGAGGCTGCGAGGTTCAAAAAGGACATCTGAAACTGAATGGAGCTGTCGAAGTAGTTGAGGAAGTCACACCAACCCTCGAAGATTGCTGTCTTGTCCTCGTTCTGCGAGAGCTGATAGTTGATGTCCTGGAACTGGATGGTCTTTGTGTAGTGGCCGTCTGCCACGCGGCAGATACCATCCGGCCACATCCGTTCATAGGGGATGCTGTCCTGAGCCGACTTCTCTTTTCGGTCCGTGCGGTTGGCACGGGCGATGGCGGCCTCGATCTGCTTTCTGTCGGCACGGGACAGCTTTTTCATTTTTTTCTGATTAACCGGCTGCGCGGTCTTTTCGTCTTTTCCGAACAGCCGGTGCAGCCAGCTTTTGATTGCCGTGAACAATGTCATACACCTCCTTGTCGAGTTTTTCCTGCCGCTCCAGAGCGGCATAGAAATTGTTGGTCTTATATGGGCGCTCCTTGGGTCGGATGACGGCCACCTTGATGATGTTGCCCACGATCTTTTCCAGGGGCTGACCGTGTTTTTCATACATCGCCAGCATGAAGAAGGGCAGCATGACCAACATCATACACATGGCAGCCACGCTGTTTCCCACAGGCCCCCGGAGCAGGAAGAAAAGCGGTACGCCGATCAGCGCACCGCCGCCGAAGCAGACAAGCTGCCTCTTGGTTAAGTTGAACGCGACCTTGGTTTTGACTTTCGT
>JALFXH010000160.1 GCA_022786965.1 Clostridiales bacterium | reverse complement strand
TGCTGATTTCTCCCTGCTGATATTGTCTGATGATCTTTACTTTTTCTTCTGCACTCTTTTTTTGTTTCCTGGACATACAAATACTCCCTCCATGATGACAGTGTTTTATTTCACTGTCTCTCATAGAGGGAGCATATCACTGTGCACCTCCGGTGTTTGTCAGGAATGCAGAGTTTTCTCAAACCGTCGCAGAACCTTCCGCAAATCCTCCGGTAGTTTCTCCCGGCACTGCTGTTTCAGTTCCTCCGGGACGCCGTAGTAGCCCTCGGCGATGGAACCGGCGATGCAGGTAAGGGTATCGCAGTCGCCGCCCAGGGAGACGGCGGTGCGGATAACATCTTCAAAACTGTTTCCTTCCAGAAACGCGGTGATGGCTTCCGGGACTGTTTCCTGACAGCTTTCCACATGCCGGTAGGTGGGGCGGATTTCGTCGCAAGTGCGGCTCAGATCGTAATGGAAATTGGACTCGATGTAGGCCTTGATCTCCGCCTTGGTACTGCCGGTGCGGGCTAGGTAAATAGCACTGGCGGTGGCTTCCGCGCCCTTGATGCCCTCGGGGTGGTTGTGGGTGACCTTTGCGGAGAGCCTCGCCATGTGCCGGACGGTTTCCAGATCGTCAAACAGCCATCCGACAGAGGACACCCGCATGGCAGAGCCGTTGCCGTAGCTGCCGTAGGGCTGGGGGTTGGATTCTTTCAGCCACCGGCGGAACATTCCGCCGTAGCCGGCATAAGGAAACGCCTGCCCATAGGTCTGCATAGAGCGGACAAGAAAGCGGTGAATATCTTCGTCCGACACTTGGGGTGGTAGCGAAAGGAAGGCGTCCGCCACCGCAAGGGTCATCACGCTGTCGTCGGTAAATTTCGAATTGCGGGAAAACAGGGGGAAATCCTTACTTTTGTTCCCCTGGTCAAACTCATAGGGGCTGCCGATAATATCGCCCAAAATCGCTCCGTACATTATCTCTTCCTCCCTTTGAAGTCCGCGTCGATTTTCCGCTTCCAGTCCGCTGCCAGCGGGGCGCTGCGGCGCACCTGACACACCGCCTCGCAGACGGATTCGTAGACCGCTTCCGTGCCGATGCTGTCGGCGTGATAGTCGGCGGCGCAGTCCGCCCGGATGCCGAACCGGGCAGCTTCCCGGGCAGCGTCGATGTTGGCGCCCAGGAACAAAAACTCCCAGCCATATTTTTCCCGCTGCCGCTCAATCATTGCCTTGACTTTGTCGTAAGTATAGCGGCGGCTGGCGTTCTCCATGCCGTCTGTCGTGATGACGAACAGGGTCTTTTCGGGACGGTCTTCCTCCCGGGCGTACTTGTGGACATTGCCGATGTGGTGGATGGCTCCGCCCACCGCATCCAGCAGGGCGGTGCAGCCCCGGACATAGTATTCCTTCTCTGTCAATCTGGGCACTCTGTCCAGAGGGATACGGTCGTGGATCACCTCCGTTTCGTTGTCAAACAGCACCGTGGAAATAACCGCTTCCCCCGGCTCCTTTCGCTGCTTTTCGATCATGGCATTGAAGCCGCCGATGGTGTCTGCTTCCAGCCCCGCCATGGAGCCGCTGCGATCGAGGATGAATACCAGTTCTGTCAGATTCTTTTTCATATGAAGTACCTCCTATACCGTGGTGTTTTTGTTTACACCCATAGTATAGGAGGTTTTTCGTATCCTGTGGTCAACTGCCAGGGGACATTTTCTACCGAATGCTCCACAGGAAGCAGTCAATTTTCTTGATATCACTGATCCATGTATATCCGCGGAATGCGTTGTCGAATGTTTCAAGACATGCCAATGCGTTTTCTGTAGTCATAAAATCTGCATACCAGTTCTCGATTTCTTCATACAGCAACACCGCGTTGCTCAGTTGCTGCTCCTTGCTGCCGCCCTCCAATTTAAGGCCCAAATTATCCAGCACATAGCGATCCCAAATCGGTTTCTCAGGACACAGGGTTGCAAGCATTTTGCTGGAAAACGATGCCTCAATGTTACCTGTTTTCTCATACAAAATGCGGAGGATGGATTCAAAAGTCGGCGACCCCTGCTTCATTTTCTCGAACAGGGAGTAGTATATTTTCCGCCAAGCCTCGTTTCTGCGCACACGGTAAAATGCGTTAAATAAGTGCTGAAACTCTCTGTCCTCCGAGATATTCGTCGTTTTCGCATTCTTCATAATCTCGGCATACCGATCAAGTCCCAAGCTGGAGGCGAGTCTCTTTTCCAAAACCTCAGCCGCGTTGAATTGCAAATCTGTCATCCTTATCCCCCCAGCAGGCTCTGGTCAAACTCAAACAGAGCCGCGTTGATGTCGAACAGGTTATAGTTCTTCTCCCGGATGAAGTACATGATGATCACGTCGAATTTGCTGCTGCTCGTCAAAGCATAACCCGCCCGACCGATCAGATCCCGGGTCTGATCCAAATTCAGCTCCAAAGCCAGTGCCAAAGCAATAGCGGTGGGCTTGGTGGGCTGATAGTGGGGATTGTTGCGGATTTTGGAGAAATGCTGCCGGGAGAGATTGGCTTTGGTGTAGATTTCCGAATCCTTTTTCCCGGTCTGATCAATGAGCTTCAGCAGGGTTTCGGAGAATCCCGCGTCGGTTTCCGCCAGCAGGTCGGCAAGACTGGCTTTCGGAGGAGCCGCCATGGGCATTGGTGCCGATGCGCACACCTCGATATCTTCCAGCCGCTCCCGGCAAATCCTTTCCCGACGGGCATGGCGGGGAGAAATCTGCTGTGCAGTTTTTTCCTGTATGTAGTTATCATCAATGAAGCTGGCAACTTCCCTGTAACGCTGCCGGGAAAGCTGAAAGGACTCCCGGTCGAATACCACGAGAGAAATCATCATTTCATGGTCTTTCAGGAAGCCGCGGATGGCATCCAGCGCAATGCGCAACGCCTCATCCTTGGGAAAACCATAATTCCCGGTGGAAATCAGGGGAAACGCGATGGACTCACAGCCGTTTTCCGCTGCCAACGCAAGGGAGGACTCATAGCAGCCTCGCAGAAGCTTCCGTTCCCCCAGCAGACCGCCCCGCCACACCGGGCCAACGGTGTGGATGACATACTTCGCATTCAGCCCAAAGCCGGGGGTGATGGCGGCTTCCCCCACGCCGATCCTGCCGATTTTCTCCCGTGCGGTCAGTAGCTCCGGCCCAGCCGCCCGATGAATGCCTGCATCGACCCCGCTGCCGATCACGGATCTGGGGTTGGCGGTGTTCACGATAGCGTCCACCCGCATTTGGGTTATGTCGTTTCGTACAATCTCAAAGGGCATATTCTCCACCTGCCTATTTCTGTTTCAAATCCTGTTTTCTTTCCACGCACGCAGCTTTTGCACAAACC
>JALFXH010000142.1 GCA_022786965.1 Clostridiales bacterium | reverse complement strand
ATCACCACCGATAACAATTTGATAACAGCCCATCGTATAGGGCTGGATAATATGGACACATCAAATAATCAAAAAAATGAGGTATCAAATTTATGAAGCAAAATCCGTTAAATATGATGCCCAACAACGAGTGGGAATAATGGGATAGTACTGCAATAACCGTATCAGTCGAGAAGGAGAGAATCGCGATGACGAAGTATATTTTTGTCACAGGCGGCGTTGTTTCCGGTTTGGGTAAGGGAATCACCGCTGCCTCCCTTGGACGCCTGCTGAAGGCCCGGGGCTTGAAGGTTGCCGCGCAGAAGCTGGATCCCTATATCAACGTGGATCCCGGCACCATGAGCCCCTATCAGCATGGTGAGGTATATGTTACCGAGGATGGAGCGGAAACCGATCTGGATCTTGGACATTACGAGCGTTTCATTGATGAAGACCTGAACCAGTATTCCAATCTGACTACCGGCAAAGTCTACTGGAACGTTCTGAACAAGGAGCGCAGAGGGGAATACCTTGGCTCCACCGTTCAGGTAATCCCCCATATTACCAACGAAATCAAGGAGTTCGTCTATCGCGTTGGCAAACAGACGGATGCGGACGTGGTGATCACCGAGATCGGCGGCACCATCGGCGATATCGAGTCTCAGCCCTTTCTGGAAGCTGTACGGCAGATTTCTCTTGAAGTCGGGAAGGAGAACTGCCTGTTTATCCATGTGACGCTGGTTCCCTTCCTTCGCGGCTCCGACGAGCACAAGTCCAAGCCCACGCAGCATTCCGTCCGGGAGCTGCAGGGCATGGGCGTCAAGCCGGATATTGTGGTGCTGCGCTGTGACGAGCCGCTGGAGGACAGCATTTTCCAGAAAATCAGCCTGTTCTGCAATGTAAAGCCCGACTGCGTCATCGAGAATATCACTCTGCCCAACCTGTACGAAGCCCCTCTGATGCTGGAAAAGCAGAATTTCTCCGGCATTGTCTGCCGGGAACTGGGGCTTGAGACCCCGGAGCCTGTGCTGGACGAGTGGCAGGCGCTGGTGCAGAGGATCTACCATCTGCGGGGGAGTGTCACCATCGGTCTGGTGGGCAAGTATGTTCAGCTCCATGATGCCTATCTGTCCGTTGCGGAGGCTCTGCGGCACGCCGGCTACGCCCTGGATTCCGAAATCTGCATCCGGTGGATCGATTCTGAGACCCTCACCCCGGATACCTACGAAGCTGCCCTGTCTGACCTGGACGGCATTCTGGTCCCCGGCGGCTTCGGCTCCCGGGGTATCGAGGGCATGATTCTGGCGGCCAGGTACGCCCGGGAACATGGTGTCCCCTACTTCGGCATCTGTCTCGGAATGCAGATTATGGTCATCGAGTACGCCCGCCATGCCGGTCTGCCGGATGCCAATTCCGGTGAGTTCGACACGGAAACTCCCAACAAAGTCATTGACTTCATGCCTGGTCAGAGCGAAACCGTAGACAAGGGCGGTACGCTTCGTCTCGGCGCCTATCCCTGTGTCATTTCTCCGAATACCACCATGGCCCGTTGCTACGGCGCCACGGAGATTTCTGAGCGTCATCGTCACCGTTATGAGTTCAACAACGACTACCGGGAGCTGCTGACAAAGGCAGGGCTTACGCTCAGCGGAACCTCCCCAGATAAGCGTCTGATTGAAACGGTAGAGCTGGCCCAGCGTCCCTTCCATGTGGGTGTCCAGTTCCATCCGGAGTTCAAGAGCCGCCCCAACAGGCCCCATCCTCTGTTTGTGGGCTTTATCGCGGCTTCTTTGGGAGGTCGCAAATGAGTATTCACGAGGAATGCGGCGTATTTGGCGTCTACAGTCCCAAGCCCGCGGACGTAGCGTCACTGACCTATTACGGGCTCTATTCCCTGCAGCACCGGGGGCAGGAGAGCTGCGGTATCATCGTCAATGACGATGGTATGTTCACCGCCCATCATGGCATCGGCCTTGTCAATGAAGTGTTTTCCCATCAGGAGATGAAGAATTTTCCCGATGGTCAGATCGCCGTCGGTCACGTCCGCTATGGTACCACCGGCGGCGTGACCATGCGCAACTGCCAGCCCATTCAGGTCAACCATCTGAAGGGCAAGCTGGCTGTTGCACACAACGGCAACCTGAGCAACGCCCTGCCTCTGCGCAGCGCGCTGGAGCTCTCCGGAGCCATTTTCCACTCCACCTCCGATACGGAGACCATCGCCTATGTGATTACCAGAGAGCGTCTGAAGACACCTTCCATTCAGGAGGCGGTTTATCAGGCCATGGAAAAGCTGGAGGGAGCCTATTCCCTTGTCATGATGTCCTCCACCAAGCTGGTCGCAGTCCGTGACCCCAACGGCTTCCGCCCTCTGTGCTATGGCACTATGGCGGATGGCACCTATGTGGTTGCGTCGGAAAGCTGCGCTCTAAGCGCGGTCGGCGCAGTTTTTGAACGGGATCTGCTTCCCGGTGAGATCATCACCATTGATCAGAATGGGCTTTCCAGCGACCGCCGCCGCTGCGGCACGGCTCCGCAGAAGACCTGTATCTTTGAATACATTTACTTTGCCCGCCCGGATTCTACCATTGAGGGCGTCAATGTGCATGCGGCACGGGTCAATGCCGGTCGGATTCTGGCAAAAACCCATCCCGTGGACGCGGATATTGTCATCGGTATCCCCGACTCCGGTCTGGACGCGGCCATTGGCTACTCCCGGGAATCCGGCATTCCCTATGGGATTGGGCTCATCAAAAATAAGTATATCGGCCGTACCTTTATCTCCCCCGGTCAGGATCACCGGGTAGATCAGGTGAAGATCAAGCTCAGTCCCGTGGAAAGCGAACTGCGGGGAAAGCGGGTCATTCTGGTGGATGACTCCATTGTCCGCGGCACCACCTGTGCCCGGATTGTCTCACTGGTCCGCAATGCCGGCGCGGCGGAAATCCATATGCGTATCTCCGCGCC
>JALFXH010000096.1 GCA_022786965.1 Clostridiales bacterium | reverse complement strand
CAGATAGTCCTCCAGGGGACCAATGACATCGTAGCCGAAGTTCTCCCCCCGGTAGTGCATGGGGACCGCCACCCGGGGCTTCAGCTGCTCCACCACCTTGCGGGCCTGCTGGGCGTCGATGGTGTAGAAGCCGCCCACAGGGAAGAGAAGGGCATCCAGTCCGGCAAGGCGCTCCACCTGCTCCTGGGTCAGCTCACAGCCCAGGTCGCCCAGATGGGCCACCCGCAGGCCCTCGGCGGTAAAGATGCGGATGGTATTCTTGCCCCGCAGAGCGCCCTGCTCCGGGTCGTGGTAGGTCTCGATCTCCTCCACCTGAACGGTGTGGCCCTTGCCGGATAGGGTCACCAGCTCCGCGCCGGCGTGGTCGTCGTGCTGATGACTGCAGTAGACGCCGTCCGCCTCCAGCTTCAGGTCAGGCAGCCCGGGCACCGAGCCGGGCCGATAGGGGTCCAGCACCAGCGTGCCCTGCCGGGTCTCCAGAGTAAAGCAGGAGTGTCCATTCCATGTCAGATGCATAAGTCCATCCTTCCTTTCTTTTTTGTGAATATTATACCATAGCAAATGAAAAATTTGGAGCGTTCTTTTTTTCAGCCCGGTCATTGTCCGGTTATTTTCCTGCGTTTTTCCCTTTTACTCCACTCTTCTGTCCTTTCGCCGTCTTTTACCCTTCCCTTCTTTTCCCCAAAGTTCGGCACAATGCCCGATTCTCCCCCATTCCGCCCCCCTTGAATTTCCCAATTTCACAAAACCATTGCCCTTCCCTGCGTTTTCTCCCGGTTTTTTAATTTTTTTGTAATTTTTCGACCATTTTATAGTTGAATTTCTCGCCCATTTGGAATACAATGATACCCGACACGCGAGGAGGGTCTAAGTTGCTGAATATCGTCTTGGTTGAACCTGAAATTCCCCAAAATTGCGGCAACATTGCCCGTACCTGCGCCGCCACCCGCAGCCGCCTGCACCTCATCGAGCCTCTGGGCTTTGATATCAGCGAAAAAGCGGTGCGCCGGGCCGGGCTGGACTACTGGCCCATGGTGGATCTGCGTGTATACCGAAACCTGGAGCACTTCTTCGCCGAGAACCCCGACCCCGACCTGTGGCTGGCCACCACCAAGGCCCCGCGGGACTATACCGGAGCCACGTTCTGCGACAACTGCTACCTGTTTTTCGGCAAGGAGACGGCAGGCCTGCCGGAGGAGTTCCGTCTGGCACACTATGACCGCTGTATCCGAATTCCCATGCGGGCGGACGCCCGCAGCCTCAACCTGTCCAACTCCGTGGCCATTCTGGCCTACGAGGCACTGCGCCAGCAGGGGTTCCCCCAGCTGTCCGGCGTGGGTGAGATGGCAGGAGGACGGGATGGTTCCCTCCCGTCCGGGGCACGCTGAACATCGGACGAGTCTCACCGCGCCGGTCCCCCGAGCCGCGGGTGATTTCGGAAAGTTTTTCCCTGTTCCATTTATTTGCGAAGAGAGGAGCGTTTTCCCATGAATTACAACAAGAAAACTGTCAAGGACATCGAGGTCGCCGGCAAGAAGGTTCTGCTGCGCTGCGACTTTAACGTGCCCATGGCCAAGGACGGCAGCGGCGTCATCACCGATGACAAGCGTATCCGCGCCGCTCTGCCCACCATCCAGTACCTGCTGGATCAGAATGCCGCTGTCATCGCCTGCTCCCACATGGGCAAGCCCAAGGGTGAGGTTGTCCCCTCCCTGAGCCTGAAGCCCGTGGCCAAGCGGCTCAGCGAGCTGCTGGGCAAAGAGGTCATCATGGCCGACGACGTGGTGGGTCCCGACGCCCAGGCCAAGGCCGCTGCTCTGAAGCCCGGCCAGATCATGCTGCTGGAGAACACCCGCTTTGAGAAGGGTGAGACCAAGAACGATCCCGAGCTGGCCAAGGCTATGGCTTCCATGGCTGAGGTGTATGTGTCCGACGCCTTCGGCGCTGTGCACCGCGCTCACGCCTCCACCGCCGGCGTTGCCGACTACCTGCCTGCTGTCAGCGGCTTCCTGATCCAGAAGGAGCTGGAGATCATCGGCGGCGCTCTGGCCAACCCCAAGCGTCCTCTGGTTGCCATCCTGGGCGGCAGCAAGGTCTCCTCCAAGATCGGCGTCATCAACAACCTGCTGGAGATTGCCGACACCATCATCATCGGCGGCGGCATGACCTACACCTTCCTGAAGGCAGAT
>JALFXH010000075.1 GCA_022786965.1 Clostridiales bacterium | reverse complement strand
GCGGATCTTGTGATCCTCGACCAGGGTGTCGCCGAATGCCTGCTTAGAGGTAAACCAGCGGCTGTCCCAATCTTTGATGACACCCACGCGCATGCCGTGGGGATTGACTTTCTGGCCCATTTGTTTACCTCCTTACTCTTTTTCCTTCAGCACAACAGTCATGTGGCTGGTGCGCTTCAGGATGCGGTATGCACGGCCGTGGTCCTTCGGCTGGATGCGCTTCAGGGTGGGGCCGGGGCAGACGTAGCATTCAGCCACGTACAGGTTGTTGCGGTCCATGTTGAAATTGTTTTCCGCGTTTGCGGCAGCAGAATTCACCAGCTTGAGAAGGGGCTCGCAGGCGGCCTTCGGGGTGTACTGCAGGATTGCCAGCGCTTCGTCCAGGGGCTTGTTACGGATGAGGTCCATCACGATAGAAACCTTACGAGGACTGATGCGGGCGTAACGGAGAATAGCCCGTGCTTCCATTCGATGTTCCTCCTCTCTTATTTACCAGCGGTCTTACCGCCGCCGTGGCCGGTGAACTTGCGGGTAGGTGCAAACTCGCCCAGCTTGTGGCCGACCATATCCTCGGTGACGTATACGGGCACATGCTTGCGGCCGTCATGAACGGCGAAAGTGTGACCAACGAACTCGGGGAAGATGGTGGAGGAACGGCTCCAGGTCTTCACGACGCTCTTCTTGCCAGCCTCGTTCATAGCCTCGACCTTTTTGTACAGGGAAGGCAGAACGTAAGGGCCCTTCTTAGTGCTTCTAGACATTGTTCAATAACCTCCCTTAGCCGTTGGCGCGCTTGACAATGAACTTGTCGCTGCGGGCCTTGTGTTTGCGGGTCTTCAGGCCCAGAGCGGGCTTGCCCCACGGAGTACGCGGGCTGGAATGACCAACCGGGGCGCGGCCTTCGCCACCGCCGTGCGGGTGATCGCAGGGGTTCATGACAGAACCACGGCTGCCGGGACGAACGCCCATGTGGCGCTTGCGGCCAGCCTTGCCCAGGTTGACGTTCTCGTGGTCGAGGTTAGAAACAACGCCGATGGTGGCGATGCAGTTCAGACGAACATTGCGCATCTCGCCGGAGGGCAGACGAACCAGAGCATAACCATTTTCCTTAGCCATCAACTGAGCCATAACGCCAGCGGAACGAACCAGCTGGCCGCCCTTGCCGGGATACAGCTCGATGTTGTGGATCATGGTACCGACGGGGATGTTCTCGAAGGGCAGGGCGTTACCGGGCTTGATGTCGGCGTTGGGGCCGGCCATAACCTGGTCGCCAACCTTCAGACCATCGGGAGCCAGGATGTAGCTCTTGACGCCGTCCTCATACTCGATGAGGGCGATGAAGGCAGAACGGTTCGGATCGTACTCCAGGGTCTTGACAGTGGCAGGGACATCAAACTTGTTGCGCTTGAAGTCGATGACACGGTACTTGACGCGGTTGCCGCCGCCGTGATGGCGGACGGTGATCTTGCCGGTGTTGTTGCGGCCGGCATGCTTTTTCTTGGACTCGAGCAGGCTACGCTCCGGGGCAACCTTGGACAGAACGCTGTAATCAGTAACAGTCATGTCGCGGCGGCCGGGAGTAGTCGGCTTGTACTTCTTGATAGCCATGATGTTCTCCTTGTTGTTATCTTATGAATTATTCTCGGGGTCATATCCCCATAAGCGGACCCCTCGGCGGGGTCCTGAGTGACGGCCTTGCGGCCATCAGGTCATCAAACCATGGAGTTGAAGAACTCGATCTCCTTGGAGTCCGGGGTCAGGGTGACGATGGCCTTCTTGCTCTTGGCAGTGTAGCCAGCGTGCATGCCCTGGCGGCGATAGCGGCCGCGGACGGAGATGGTGTTGACCTTGGCGACCTTGACGCCGAACAGTTCTTCAACTGCCTTGGCGACGTCGATCTTGGTGGCATCGGTAGCGACCTTGAAGGTGTACTTCTTATCGGCGATACCAGCCATGGAGTTCTCGGTGATGACGGGGGCGAGAACGATGTCCTGTGCGAATTTCATCACGCATATACCTCCTCAAGTTTCTTGGCGGCGTCCAGGCTGAGGATCAGCTTGTCAGCGTTGACAACGTCGTAGGTGTTGACGCCGGTAGCGGCAGTCTTGACACCGGGGATGTTAGCGGCGCTCTTGACGAACTTAGTGTCCAGAGTGTCGTTAACGATCAGGTTCTTCTTGCCTGCGCCAACAGCGGCCAGGAAAGCAACGACGGTCTTGGTCTTGTACTCGTCGGCGGCGATCTTGTCGACGACGATCAGGTTGCCGTTGGCAGCCTTGTCAGACAGGGCGCTGAGCAGAGCCAGGCGCTTGACCTTCTTGTTGATGGTGAAGTAGTAGCTGCGGGGCTTGGGGCCGAGAGCAACACCACCGTGGGTCCACTGCGGAGCGCGGATAGAGCCCTGACGAGCGTGGCCGGTGCCCTTCTGGCGCCAAGGCTTCTTGCCGCCGCCGCGGACTTCCTTGCGGATCTTGGTGTTCTGGGTACCCTGGCGCTGGTTGGCCAGGAAGTTGACGACTGCCTCGTGGACAGCCTTCTCGTTCGGGGTGATACCGAACACGGCGTCGGAAAGCTCAACGGTGGAAACCTTCTTGCCGTTCATATCGACGACATCAAACTGTGCCATTGTGTTTTCCTCCTTTACGCTTTCACGCTGTCGTGGATGGTCACGACCGAGCCCTTGGGGCCGGGGATTGCACCCTTGATTGCGATCAGATTGTTTTCGGCGTCGACCTTAACGACGCTCAGGTTCTGAACGGTCACGCGAACAGCGCCCATGTGGCCGGGCAGACGCTTGCCCTTGAACACGCGGGACGGGGTAGAAGTGGAACCGTTAGAACCGGCATGACGTGCAACGGGGCCGGTGCCGTGACTCTCGCGCAGGCGATGCTGGCCGAAGCGCTTGATAACGCCCTGGTAGCCCTTGCCCTTGCTGGTGCCGACAACGTCGACCTTGTCGCCCTCTGCGAAGACGTCAGCCTTGAGGATGTCGCCGACGTTCAGGGCGGCGATGTCGTCAAAGCGGAACTCGCGCAGGGTGCGCTTGGGAGCGACGTCAGCCTTGTCGAAGTGACCCTTGGCGGCCTTGTTGACCTTCTTGGCGCTCACTTCGCCGTAGCCCATCTGAACAGCCTGGTAGCCGTCAGACTCAACGGTCTTCTTCTGCACGACAGTGCAGGGGCCGGCCTCGATGATGGTGACCGGAACGACCTTGCCGTTGGCGTCGAACAGCTGGGTCATGCCCAGCTTCTTGCCGATGATACCTTTTTGCATTGTGTTTGTCCTCCTGTAAAGGTTATTGGTTGGTGGTTTCCCATCAACATGACCTCTCCGCTGATTTGCTTGGCAGCGAGATTGGTTCTGTTTTCGTGTTTCTCATTACTGCCGGCCGTTCACGGATCACGGCCGTGCGTACCGGCCCTTATATAATGTAGGGAACTCGATTACAGCTTGATCTCGATGTCAACGCCGGCGGGGAGCTGGAGACTCATAAGAGCCTCGACCGTCTTGTTGGACGGCTTCAGAATGTCGATCAGACGCTTGTGAGTGCGGGTCTCGAACTGCTCACGGCTGTCCTTGTCCTTGTGGACAGAGCGCAGGATCGTGACGACCTCCTTGTCGGTGGGCAGAGGGATCGGGCCGGAAACGCGAGCGCCAGTGCGCTTAGCGGTCTCCACGATCTTCTGTGCCGCAGCATCGATCAGGGATGCATCGTAGCTCTTCAGACGGATTCTGATTTTTTCTTTGACTGCCATTGCATTCGCCTCCTATAAAATTTTGCGCCTTAGGCGAGCCGATAAATTACACACGTTTCCGGGTGTTCAACCGCTTCGCATGACAAAATCCGGTGAACCGTGTTTGCACAGTTCTCCCGGAAAGAATCATTACAAAGTAAGGTGAACATTGGTCCGCGCCGCAGAATGCAGCAACGTACATATCCCTTTGTTTCCGTAATTCTTTCGCCCGGTTCTAAGATCGGACATACTCCGCGGAAAAACCCGCCAGCCTATTGGCTATATGGCGGCAACCTCCCGCATCAACGCATATCGCGGCTTGCGCAGCTTGTTTATCTGCACAAGCCTTCCGCAGCCAAGAGGTATTATAACACACGTTTCCCGGTGTTGCAAGTGTTTTTTGGCATTTTTATAAATTTTTTTTGAGATTTTTTTACGTTATGCCGAAAGTAGCGTTTGTTAAGTGGGTTTTCAACGGAGTGCATG
>JALFXH010000074.1 GCA_022786965.1 Clostridiales bacterium | reverse complement strand
CGGAACAAAGCCTTCCCCTTTGGGGAAGGTGCCCCAGTGCGCACACTGGGGCGGAAGAGGGCGGTAAAGCATAAATCCTTCTTCAACGTTTCGGCGAAATGGTAGGAACCTCTTCCGACCTCGCTAACGCTCGGCCACCTTCCCCAAAGGGGAAGGCATTACTCAGTTAAAGAACAAATTACCTGAGCAGTCCCATTCGAGGGGCCCAAAGGATGTACGACCACCGCCCAGTGTCTGTAACGCATTGTCCGGCCGCACTGCGGCCCGAGGGGCCCAAAGGATGTACGTTGACCGCTCGGGTTCGTGACGCATTGTCCGCAGCGACTCGCTGCAATTATTACTTGCAAATGCCATAAAAGTTGCTATAATGATACAAAGTATCATGGCAAGGTATGCCTGTGGGAAAGGAATCTGCCCATGTCTCTGCGAGCGAAAATCTATCAGTTCTGGATGAACCGGCGGCCCAAAAACTTAAGCGCCACCAAGATCATCGCCGCCGTCTTCGCGGTGATTATCCTGCTGGGGACACTGCTGCTGAATCTGCCCGTTGCCTCCCGCAGCGGGGTAAGCGCGGGATTTCTGCCGTCCCTGTTCATCGCCACCTCCGCCACCTGTGTCACGGGGCTTTCTCTGTTCGATACCTGGACCCAGTGGAGCGGCTTTGGACAGATCGTGCTGCTGTGCCTAATTCAGATCGGCGGTCTGGGCTTCATGTCGGCGGCGACGCTGATCGTTTTTATTCTGCGAAAACGCATCGGCCTGAAGCAGCGTCTGGTCATGGCCCAGGCCCTCAGCGTGGGGGATATCAACGGTATCGTCCGGCTGCAAAAGATGGTGCTCAAAGGCAGCTTCCTCATTGAGGGCTTGGGCGCGGTTGTCCTGTTTTTGCGGTTTTTGCCGGAATACGGCTGGGTTCAGGCTCTCAAATGGGGCGTTTTCCACTCGGTTTCCGCCTTCTGCAACGCGGGCTTCGATATTTTCGGCAAATTGGAGCCCGGCTCCAGCGTCATGTGCTTCCAGTCAGACCCGGTGGTGCTCTTCACCCTGATGGCGCTGATCGTGGTGGGGGGACTGGGCTTTCTCGTGTGGGAGGATATTCTGGAACAGAAGCGGTTCCGGAATTTCAGCGTCTATACCCGGCTGGTGCTGGTGACCACGGCGGCGCTGATTCTCTCGGCGTGGGCGCTGACCTGCGTCCTGGAATGGAACAACCCGGCCACACTGGGCGGGATGTCTCTGGGGGACAAGCTGCTGAACGGCCTGTTCCAGTCCGTGACCCTGCGTACCGCGGGCTTTGCCGCCATCGATCAGGGGGCGCTCACCGACGGGGGCAAGGCGGTGTGCCTGATCTATATGCTTATCGGCGGCTCCTCCGGCTCTACGGCCGGCGGCCTGAAAACCGTGACCTTCATCGTGCTGGTGCTGTTTCTTACTTCCCGGGCCCGGGGCAGAAGCCGGGTGTGCGTGTTTCGGCGCACCATCCCCCAGGGGCAGGTGCTGGACGCCATGACCATCGCCTTTATGATGGTATGCCTTGCCATGTTCGGCGGCATCTTCATCAGCGCCACCTCGCCCATCGCCTTTACGGATGCCCTCTACGAAGCGGTGTCCGCTCTGGGCACCGTGGGCCTGACGGCGGGAGCCACGGGTGTTCTGAGCACCGCTTCCCGGATTTTGATTATCATTTATATGTATTTCGGCCGGGTGGGCCTGCTGACCATCAGCATGGGCTTCCTGGTGGGGGACAAGGCAGAGGAACGGTTCCGCTACGCGGAGACCAATCTGCTGATCGGATAGGAGAATGACTATGAAATCTTACGTTGTAATCGGTCTGGGCCGGTTCGGTCAGACCCTGGCCCGGCAGCTGTGCGCCCTGGGCGCGGAGGTGCTGGCCATTGATAAGCGGGGGGACCTGGTTCAGCAGGTGGCGGATGATGTGACCCACGCCGTGGTGGGCGACGGGCAGGACAAGGAGGTTCTGCGGGCCCTGGGCGCCCGGAACTTTGACTGCGCCATCATCGCCATCGGCAGCAATCTGGCGTCCTCCGTGCTCACCGCCATGAACCTCAAGGAGCTGGGGGTGCCCTACGTCATCTGCAAGGCCCACGATGAAACCCACCGGAAGGTGCTGGAAAAGCTGGGGGTTGACCGGGTGGTGATTCCGGAGCAGGAGAACGCCCAGCGGCTGGCCCGGAGCCTGAATTCCCACAATGTGCTGGAATACATTGAACTGAGCCCCGACTACGGCATTCTGGAAATCCCCGCCCCGGCCGGCTGGATCGGCAAGACCATCAAAGAGCTGAACGTCCGGGCCAAGCTGGGCGTGAACATCATTGCCGTGGAAAACGACAAGAAGACCAACGTATCCCCCGCGGCGGATTACCGCATTGTGCAGGGCGACATCATGGTGGTTCTGGGCGACAACTATGCCCTGGAAACGGTGCAGAAGCTGTGATGGAGCAGGTGATTACCTCCCGAAAAAATCCGCTTTTGCAGCAGGTGCGAAAGCTGCTTTCTTCCCGGAAGGCCCGGGAGGAAGCGGGGCTGTTCGTTTCTGACGGCACCAAGCTGCTTGCAGAGGCTGTGCGCTGGTATCCGGGACTGGACACGGTGATTCTGTCGGAGGGCGTGCAGGCGCAGGTGCCGGAAACCGTCCGGCTTATACGGGTGCCGGAGGACGTGATGGCTTCCATCTCCCCCATGGAGACCCCCCAGGGGGCGCTGTTTCTGTGCCGCCTGCCGGAAAAAAAGGAATTCATTCCCAGGCCCGGGATGCTGCTGCTGGACGGTATTCAGGACCCGGGCAATTTGGGCACCATTCTGCGCACCGCCGACGCGCTGGATATCCCCGTGGCCCTGCTGGAGGGCTGCGCCGATCCCTACAGCCATAAGGTGGTCCGGGCCAGCATGGGCGCGGTGTTCCGGGTCCAGCCGGTGCTGTCAACCTGGGCAGAGGTCAGCGGGAAGTGCCGCCAGGCGGGTATTCCCGTGGGCGTAACGGCCCTGAGCCCCCGGGCAAAGGACTTGCGGCAGGCAGACTTAAGAACTATGGCGGTGGTCATCGGCAGCGAGGGCCGGGGTGTCCGGCAGGAAATCCTCGACAGCGCCGACGCGGAGTTGATTATCCCCATGAACCCCCACTGCGAATCCCTCAACGCCGCCGTGGCGGCCACCATCGTCCTGTGGCAGATGAAGCAGGAAATTTGAGACAAAAGCAAGGTGAACGAAAATGCTGGTACACTGGATATGGCTGGCACACCGGCCCGGCTTCGGCCCCCGGACAAAGGCGCAGCTTCTGGAGCATTTTCGTGACCCGGAGGCGGTATACTATGCAGACGAGGAAGCGCTGGGGCAGCTGGGGCTGAGTTCGGATGTCAGAGCCGCACTGCTTGACAAAAATCTGGATTCCAGCGAAAAAATCCTGGAAGACTGCCAGAAAAAGCGGCTGAATATTCTCACCCTTCAGGATGCCGCCTACCCCTCCCGGCTGAAGAATATCCCCGACCCGCCCCTGGTACTCTATTACAAGGGCCAGCTTCCGGACTTTGACGGGTCGCCGGTCATCGGCGTGGTGGGCACCCGGAAGGCCTCGGCCTACGGGCTGACGGTGGCAAAACGGATGGGTTACCAGATCGGAAAATGCGGCGGTCTGGTGGTGTCCGGCATGGCCTACGGCATCGATGGGCTGGCTATGTCCGGGGCGCTGACCGCCGGGGCCAAAACCGTAGGCGTGCTGGGCTGCGGCGCGGACATCGTGTACCCCCAGTCCAACCGGTCCCTGTTCCGGGATGTGGAGCGGTACGGCTGCATCCTCAGTGAATTCGCTCCGGGACAGAATGCGGCGAAGTGGACCTTTCCCATGCGCAACCGCATCATCAGCGGCCTGAGCTGCGGGGTGCTGGTGGTGGAGGCTCCGGAAAAAAGCGGCGCGCTGATTACCGCCCGGCTGGCTTTGGAGCAGGGCCGGGACGTGTTTGCCGTGCCCGGCAATATCGATATGCCCACCTGCGCCGGCAGCAATGAGCTGCTGCGGGACGGGGCCATCATGGTTTCCTCCGGATGGGATGTGCTCAGCGAATACCAAAGCCTGTTCCCGGATAAAATCCACCGGGAGGACGCGCCCTGCCTCCAGCGGGCGTATCCTCAGGAGCTGGCCGGGCAGGAGGGGGAAAAGATGCCGCCCAGGGTGGCCCAAACGCCCCGGATTCCGGAGGAAACAACCCATCTTAAGAAAAACTTAGAGAAAAAATCCATTGACAAGGAGCCGGTTGAGGCTTATAGTGACGTCAATGTGGACCTTTCCAGACTGTCCGAGGACGAACAAAGAATCGTATTGTGCCTGAAAAACGGACAGCGGCTGGTGGACGATGTGATCGCCGAAACCGGAATGACCACCGGAAAGCTCCTTGGTGCCTTAACCATGCTGGAGCTGAAGGGCGTCATCCGCCGCCTGCCGGGAAAACGGATCAGCTTAAAGTAACGAAACGGAGAATTTTGAGAATATGGGTAAGACGAACAATCTTGTGATCGTGGAGTCACCCTCCAAGGCAAAGACCATCGGCCAGTACCTGGGCCCGGGCTACACCGTCAAGGCCAGCATGGGCCATCTGCGGGACCTGCCCAAGAGCAAAATGGGCGTGGATATCGAGCATAATTTTGAGCCCCAGTATATCCCCGTCCGGGGCAAGGAAGCCCTCATCAAGGAACTGAAAGCGGACGCCGCCAAGGCGGAAACCGTCTATCTCGCCACCGACCCGGACCGGGAGGGCGAGGCCATTTCCTGGCACCTGAAGGAGCTTCTGAGCCTGCCGGACGACAAGGCCCAGCGGGTGACCTTTAATGAAATCACGAAAAAGGTAGTGAAGGATTCTATCCAGCATCCCAGAGATATCGACTACGATCTGGTGGATGCCCAGCAGGCCCGCCGGATTCTGGACAGAATCGTTGGCTACGAATTGTCCCCGCTGCTGTGGAAGAAGGTGCGGCGGGGTCTGTCCGCGGGCCGTGTCCAGTCCGTGGCAACCCGATTGGTTGTGGACCGGGAGAACGAAATCCGGGCCTTCCAGCCCAGGGAGTACTGGTCTCTGGACGTGACCCTTAACCGGGTGGGCAAGCCCGGTTCCTTTGTGGCGCACTACTATGGCAGTCCCAAAAAGCGGGAGCTGGAAAACGAGGAACAGACCAATTCCGTGATTGCGGACATTACTGGGAAGGAATTTACCGTCACGGATGTGAAGAAGGCGGAAAAGAAGCGTTCCTCCGCCCCTCCCTTCACCACCTCCACTTTGCAGCAGGAGGCCTCCCGGAAGCTGGGCTTCACCCCCAAGAAGACCATGATGGTGGCTCAGCAGCTCTACGAAGGCGTGGAAATCGCCGGTGAGGGCACCACGGGCCTTATCACCTATATGCGTACCGACTCTCTGCGGCTTTCCGACGAAGCCATGGACGCGGCTGCCGACTTTATTTGCAGCCGCTACGGGGAGAACTATTATTACGGCAGCCATCATGTGTTCAAGACCAAGTCCGGCGCTCAGGATGCCCACGAAGCCATCCGCCCCTCCCATGTGGAGCTGGAGCCGGAGCGGGTGCGGGAGAGCCTGACCTCCGACCAGTATAAGCTCTATAAGCTGATTTGGAGCCGCTTCCTTGCTACCCAGATGGCAAACGCAGTCTTCGACACGGTATCCATTGACTGCGAGTGCGCGGGCCATGTGTTCCGGGCCAGCCATCAGAGTATGCGCTTCCCCGGCTTCATCGCCGTTTACGAGGAAGGCCGGGACGATGACGGCGAGGCCGTGGGTTCTCCGCTGCCGGACCTTGCGGCAGGGGACAAGGCGGTTTCCGTCAAAAACGAGAAGGCCCAGCACTTCACCCAGCCTCCTGCCCGGTACACCGAGGCGACGCTGGTCAAGGCCATGGAGGAAAAGGGCGTGGGCCGTCCTTCCACCTACGCCGCCACCGTGTCCACCATTCAGGACCGGGAGTATGTCATTAAGCAGGACAAGCGTCTCGCGCCAACGCCGCTGGGCGAAATCGTCACGGGCCTGATGATGGAGCGGTTCAACGACATCATCGACGTGGAATTCACCGCCAACATGGAGTCCCGTCTGGACGCCGTGGAGGAGGGCAAGCAGCAGTGGCAGTCCCTTCTGGCGGAGTTCTATGACGGGTTCAGCAAGGAGCTGAAGGATGCCGAGGAAGCCCTGGAGGGCGTGCGCCTGAAGGTGCCCGAGGAGGAGACCGACGAAATTTGCGAGCTGTGCGGACGGAAAATGGTGATTAAGACGGGCCGGTTTGGCCGTTTTCTGGCTTGTCCCGGGTTCCCGGATTGCCGCAACACCAAGCCTCTGGTGGAGCATATGCCCGGGCGGTGCCCCAAGTGCGGCAGCGGAATGCTGAAACGCAAGTCCAAGAAGGGCTACGCCTACTACGCCTGCGAAAAGGGCGCGGAGTGCGGCTTCATGACCTGGGATGTGCCCACGGCAGAGGACTGCCCGGAGTGCGGCCAGACCCTGTTCAAGAAGGCGGGCAAGGGCCGCAACAAGCCCTTCTGCGTCAACGAAAACTGCTCCAAATTCCTGCCGGAGGATCAGCGGGGCTACTATAAAAAGAAGACCTCCGAGACGGCGGAAGGGGCGGAACCCACCGAAGAGCCGGAGAAGAAGCCCAAAAAGACGGCGGCAAAGAAGACCACCGCCAAGAAGACAACGAAAACCACCACGAAAAAGACCACCGCCAAAAAGAAGGAGGCCTGAGCAATGCAGGTGAAAGTCATCGGCGCGGGCCTTGCCGGGTGCGAGGCGGCGTGGCAGCTGGCAAATCGGGACATCGATGTGCTGCTGTATGAGATGAAGCCGAAAAAGATGACCCCCGCCCACCACAGCCCGGATTTTGCCGAACTGGTGTGCTCCAACTCCCTGCGGGGAGATCGACTGGAAAATGCGGTGGGTCTGCTCAAGGAAGAGCTGCGCCGTTTGGACAGCCTGATCCTCGCCTGCGCGGAGGCCACCCGCGTAGAAGCCGGAGGATGCCTTGCGGTAGACCGGGGCGGTTTTGCCAAAATGGTCACGGAAAAAATCCGTTCTCACCCAAGAATCACGGTGATCGAGGAAGAAGTGACTGAAATTCCCGAGGGGCCTGTGATTATCGCCACCGGCCCGCTGACCTCCGACGCGCTGAGCAAGGCCATCGGCGAGTATTTCGGCGAAACCGGGTATCTCCACTTCTTCGACGCTGCCGCGCCGCTGGTCACTGCTGAGTCTATCGACATGAGCTTGGCCTGGTGGCAGTCCCGGTATGACCGGGGCACGCCGGATTATGTCAACTGCGCCATGAGCCGGGAGGAGTATGAGGCCTTCTGGAACGCCCTGACCACCGCCGAGGAAGCGGAGGTCCATGGCTTTGAGGATAAGAATGTGTTTGAAGGCTGCATGCCCGTGGAGGTCATGGCCCGCCGGGGCTTCGACACCCTGCGCTACGGCCCGCTGAAGCCCGTAGGCCTCACCGACCCCAACACGGGGAAGGAGCCTTACGCGGTGGTGCAGCTGCGGCAGGACAACGCCGCAGGCAGCGTGTTCAATCTGGTGGGCTTTCAGACCCATCTGAAATTCGGGGAGCAGAAGCGGGTGTTTTCCATGATTCCCGCCCTGAAAAACGCGGAATTTGTCCGCTACGGGGTCATGCACCAGAATACCTTCCTGCAAAGCCCCAAGCTGCTGGATAGGTTCTACGCTGACCGCCGGAACCCTCTTGTGGCCTTTGCCGGGCAGATGACCGGCGTGGAAGGGTATGTGGAATCCACTGCCTCCGGGTATCTGGCGGCGGTTGCCATGGCGGCGAAGGTGCAGGGAAGACAATTGCCGGAGTTCCCCAAAACCACAGCCATCGGCGCGCTGGGCCTGTATATCAGCGACGAAAGCGTTGAAAATTTCCAGCCCATGAATATCAATTTCAGCATTATCGCGCCTTTGGAGCAGCGAATTCGGAAGAAAGCGGAAAAGAACCTTGCCATTTCCCAGCGGGCCCTGTCAGTCATCGACGGTCTGAAGGAAGCGGGCATTTGAAGAAAGAGGTGTACATATGAAGATCATTCTGGACGCCATGGGCGGCGACAACGCGCCGGAAGCTCCCGTACTGGGCGCGATTGACGCGGTGAAAACCTACGGCGCGGATATTATTCTGGTGGGCCGGGGGGAAGAGATTCTGGAGGTTCTCAAGAAGAACGGTCTGGAAACCCTGCCAGAGGGCATCGAGATTGCCCACGCTGACGACGTGGTGGATATGCACGACGACCCCGGCACGGTGCTCCACAAGCGGAAGAATTCCTCTATGGTGATTGGCCTCAAAATGCTGGCCGACGGCAAGGGCGATGCCTTTGTGTCCGCCGGTTCCACCGGGGCCCTGCTCACCGGTGCAACCTTGCTTGTCAAGCGGGTTCGGGGCATCCGTCGGGCCTCCATGGCCCCCGCCATGCCCACCAAGGCCGGCCACAAGGTCATTGTCTGCGACTGCGGTGCCAACGCCGAGTGCACCCCGGAATTTTTGCTGCAATTTGGTCTGGTGGCCTCCGCCTACAGTAAATATACCCTGGGCGTGGAGAATCCCAAGGTTGGCCTTCTGAACATCGGCGCCGAGGACTCGAAAGGCACCCAGCTTCAAAAGGACGCCTATGCCCTGCTGAAAGACGCGGCTGACAAGGGCCTTCTGAACTTTACTGGCAATGTAGAAGCCCGGGATGTGCCTTTGGGCGCGGTGGACGTGGTGGTCTGCGACGGCTTCAACGGCAATGTGCTCATCAAGTCTATTGAAGGCACCGCCATGTTCATGGGAAGTATGCTCAAGCGGATGTTCAAGAAAAACTTAGGCTCCAAGCTGGGCTATCTGCTGTGCCGGTCCGGCGTCAAGGATCTGACGAAGCTTCTGGACTACCGGGAGATCGGCGGCACCCAGTTTTTGGGCATCAAAAAGCCCGTTATCAAGGCCCACGGCTCCTCTGATGCTCTGGCCTTCCGCAACGCGGTAAAGCAGGCCATGGGGGCGGCGGAAGGGAACTTCACCGCCCAGCTGGAGCAGACCCTGGCGGCCCTGAAGGGAAGTGAAGCCGATGCTTAAGGATCTGGAAGCGGTCATCGGCTACAAATTTCACAACATTTCTCTGCTGCAGAACGCCCTGACCCACTCCTCCTACGCCAACGAGTGCTGGCACAACAGCCTGCTCAGCAACGAGCGGCTGGAATTTCTGGGGGACAGCGTGCTGGGAATGCTGGTGGCGGAGTATCTGTACCGGAGCTTCCCCAACCGTCCCGAGGGGGAGCTGACCCGAATGCGGGCGGACATGGTCTGCGAGCAGACCCTGGCGGCGGCTGCCAACCGGATCGGGCTTGGGCAGCATCTGCTATTAGGTCACGGCGAGGAGCAGGGCGGCGGCAGAACCCGCAGCTCCATTCTGGCGGACGCCATGGAATCCGTGATCGCGGCCTCTTTCCTGGACGGCGGCATGGAAGCGGCCCTGCAGATCGTGCGGACCTTCATTTTCGTGGAGGTGCCGGTGACGAAGCTCCACAACGCCGATTACAAGACCCAGCTGCAGGAGATGGTTCAGCAGAAGAAGAACCAGGTCCTTTCCTACGAGCTGGTGGGCCAGTCCGGCCCCGACCACGACAAGAAATTTGACGTGGAGGTATCCCTGAACGGAAGTGTTGTCGGCTTTGGCAGCGGCAGCAGCAAAAAGCGTGCCGAGCAGGATGCGGCCCGGGCCGCCATGGAGAAGCTGTTCCCCGAGAAAAATTGACAATTGACAGTTGACAATTGACAGTTTAGAAGTCCTTACGGGAAAAGAAATAAACTCCTGTAGAACAAACTTTTTTGAAATCCCCGAAGGGGATACCATAATTGTCAATTGTCAATTCTCAATTGTCAATTGCAATAGAGAGGAGAAATCTATGGACCTGTATGACAAGCTTCTGGAGGTTTCCAGAGCCTTTCGCATTGAATATGACTATCTGGGCTACGAAACCATCCAGATGGGCAATGTAAACCGTACCTACAAGGTGAATTTCCGCCTGCCGGAGGGAAATGCCAAGTCCTTTCTGGTACAGAATGTCAATACTTACGCCTTCCGCAACCCCATCGGCCTGATGGACAACATCGACAAGGTCACGGAGCATATCCGTGCCAAAAAACCGGGTCAGCTGGCCCTGCATTTCCACCACACCGCCGACCGAAAGACCTATCTCGTGGACGGCGACAACTTCTGGCGGATGACGAACTACGTTCCCTCCGTCACCTTCAACTCCGTGACGGATCTGGATGTGGTGCGCAACGCCGGCAAGGCTTTCGGCGAATTTCAGATGGATCTGGCGGATTTTGACATCACCGAGCTGACGGAGACCATCCCCGGCTTCCACAATACCCGTAAGCGCTACGATGATTTTCTGCGCTCCGTACAGAACGACAGCGCCGGACGGGCAGCGCAGGTTCGCGAAGAGATCGACTATCTGGTCTCCGTGCAGGATCAGGCCTGCTGCCTGACGGACCTGTATAACGCCGGAAAGCTCCCCCTGCGGGTGACCCACAACGACACCAAGATCAACAATGTGCTGTTCTCCCCGGAAGAGCATGAAGCCATGATCGTCATTGATCTGGACACCGTCATGCCCGGCCTCATCGGCCATGATTTCGGCGATGCCATCCGTTTCGCCGCCAACTTCGTGGAGGAGGACTGCCCCAACCCGGAGAAAGCCGGCGTGAATCTGGAGGTTTTCCGGGCCTTTGCCCAAGGCTTCCTGTCCAAGACCGCCAAAACCATGACGGACACCGAGGTAAAGACCCTGGCCATGAGCTGCTTCGTTCTGACGGCGGAGCTGGCCACCCGGTTCCTTGCGGACTATCTGGACGGAGACAAGTATTTCAACATCAAAAGCCCCGACCACAACCTGGTCCGCACCCGCTGCCAGATCGCGCTGGCAAAGGATATGCTCGCCCACATGGACGAGATGGAACGGATCGTTCAGGATTGTGTCAATCAATGGAGATAATCGCGTTGGAGACGCCCGCAAGGGCGTCTCTTTTTTGAACTCCTGCTTGCCGTATGGGGCGGGATGTGTTATAATACAGAGAACTATGCAGAAAATAGGGATGCCAGCCTTTTTGCCGGCAGTACAAAGGGAGAATGAACATGAAAATCGGAAGACCGGGTTTTCTGAATAAGACAGTATTGGCCAAGGTGCTGCTGATCATGGCGCTGGATGTGATCGCGACGACAGTCTCCTTCTTTCTGGGACTGTGGTTCCGCTATGATTTTTCCTTCCAGGAAATCCGCGCGGTGCATCTTTCGGGCTTCCTGTCAGCCATCGGCCCCTGGTGCGCCATCACGGTGCTGGTATTCGCGTGCTTCCGGCTCTACAGCAGTATCTGGGCCTACGTCAGCACCTCCGAGGTGTTCCGGATCATCGGCGCCTATCTGGTGCTGGCGGCAATCGGCGTAGGGCTGTTCCATTTTGACGGCTCCCTGATGCCCCGGGCTAGCATGGTGGTGGGCTTTCTCATCAGCTTCCTGTGCACCGTTGCCATCCGATTCTCCTACCGCCTTCTGCGGACAGCCCAGAAACAGATCAGCCATATGACCCATGCCGCCGGAGTGAAGAACGTAATGCTCATCGGCGCGGGAGACGCGGGCCGGGCGCTGGCCATGGAGTTCAGCAACAGTGATTTCGTGAAGGACCACCTGTCCTGCGTCATTGACGATAACCCGGTGAAGCGCAACAAGCGCCTGTGCGGCGCGCCCATTGTGGGCGGACGTTACGATATCCCTGAGATGGTCCGTCAGTACCGGATCAGCAAGATCATCTTCGCCATCCCCAGCTGCCCGGCAAAGACCCGCAAGGAGATTCTGGACATCTGCTCCACCACCGGCTGTGAGGTGCAGCTGCTGCCGGGTATCTACCAGATGGTCAACGGCGATGTCAGCGTCAGCAAGCTGCGCCGGGTGGACCCCCAGGACCTGCTGGGCCGGGACCCCATTCAGGTGAATCTGGAGGAGATCTTCGCCTTTATCCACGGCAAGGTGGTGCTGGTCACCGGCGGCGGCGGAAGCATCGGCAGCGAGCTGTGCCGTCAGATCGCCGGGGCGGGGCCGGAACAGCTGATCATTTTCGACATTTACGAAAACAACGCCTACGACATTCAGCAGGAGCTGAAACGCAATTTCCCGGAGCTGAATCTCAAGGTACTCATCGGCTCCGTGCGCAACACCAACCGGGTGGAGTATGTGGTGGGGAAGTATCGGCCTGATCTGATCTTCCACGCCGCGGCCCACAAGCACGTTCCTCTGATGGAGGACAGCCCCAACGAGGCCATCAAGAATAATGTCTTCGGCACCTACAAGATGGCGAAGGCCGCCGCGAAATACGGTGTCAAGCGGTTTGTTCTGATCTCCACCGACAAGGCGGTGAACCCCACCAACATCATGGGCGCGTCCAAGCGGCTGTGCGAGATGGTGGTGCAGATGATGAACCGGGAGTCGGAGACGGAATTTGTGGCGGTGCGCTTCGGCAATGTCCTGGGCAGCAACGGCAGTGTGATTCCGCTGTTCCGGAAGCAGATCGAGGCGGGCGGCCCCGTCACCGTGACCCACCCGGATATCATCCGCTATTTTATGACCATTCCCGAGGCGGTGAGTCTGGTGCTGCAGGCCGGCTGTTACGCCAAAGGCGGCGAGATTTTCATTCTGGACATGGGGGAACCGGTGAAAATCGACACCATGGCCCGGAATATGATCCGCCTCAGCGGCTTTGAGCCGGATGTGGACATCAAAATTGTGTACACCGGCCTGCGCCCCGGTGAGAAGCTCTACGAGGAGCTGCTCATGAAGGAAGAGGGGATGCAGGAGACGGCCAACAGGCTGATCCACATCGGAAAACCCATTGAAATGAACGATGAGGAGTTCCGGAAGCAGCTGGAACAGCTGGACAAAGCCTGTAAGGCCGAGGTCAGCAACATCAAGGATATTGTGGCGGAAATTGTGCCAACCTATAAGCAGAAAGTGGAAGTTTGACCGGAACAGGAGAGTATTTTCATGTATCAGAAATTTGGAAAACGACTGCTGGATCTGATTCTGTCCGGCTGCGCCATTGTGGTGCTGTCTCCGGTGTATCTGCTGATCGCCCTTGCCATTAAGCTGGACGATCCCGGCCCGGTTTTTTTCCGTCAGAAACGGGTGGGAATCCACAAGACCCACTTTGAGATTTTGAAGTTCCGCACCATGAAGTGCTGCACCCCCAGGGATGTGCCCACGCACCTTCTGGAAAATCCGGAGCAGTACATCACCCGGGTGGGTAGGGTGCTGCGGAAAACCTCTCTGGACGAGCTTCCACAGATTTTTCAGATTTTCACTGGTAAAATGTCCATTATCGGCCCCCGGCCTGCCCTGTGGAACCAGTTTGACCTGATCGCCGAGCGGGACAAATACGGCGCCAACGACCTGCGTCCGGGCCTCACCGGCTGGGCGCAGATCAACGGCCGGGACGAGCTGCCCATCGATGTGAAAGCCCGGTTTGACGGGGAGTATGTGAAAAACATCAGCTTCCTGTTCGACTGCAAGTGCTTTTGCGGCACGATTCTCTCGGTGCTGAAATCCGATGGCGTGGTTGAGGGCGGCACCGGCAGTCTGGAGAAGGAGCATAAAAAGCAATGAAGCGGATTCTGATTACCGGCGCCGGAAGCTTCATCGGCAGTCGTGTGAAGGCATATCTGGAGCAGTGGCCGGAGGACTATCAGGCGGACATGGTCAGCCTGCGGACAGATGCCTGGCGGAAGCAGTCCTTTCAGGGCTATGATGCCATCCTCCACGCCGCGGGTATCGTCCACCAGAATAAATCCAAGGATGACCCTGCTCAGGCGGAGCTGTATGACCGGGTGAACCACGATCTTTCGGTGGAAGTGGCCGAAAAAGCGAAGCGTGAGGGCGTGGGACAGTTCCTTTTCTTAAGCACCGAAGCTGTCTACGGTCTTCACGCGCCGGTAGGAAAGGTTATCACCATAACGAAGGATACGCCTGTGCATCCTGTTGACAACTATGGTATCAGCAAGGCCAGGGCGGAGGAAGCGCTCAAAGCCCTGCGGGATGAAAGCTTCAAGGTTGCCATTCTGCGCCCGCCCATGATTTACGGAAAAGGCTGCAAGGGTAACTATCAGACCCTGGCAAAGCTGGCAAAAAAACTGCCCGTTTTCCCACTGATAGAAAACCAGCGTTCCATGCTGTATATTGACAATCTGTGCGAGTTTATCCGCCTGCTGGTGGAGGACGGGGCCGACGGCCTGTATTGCCCCCAGAACGCGGAATATGTTTCGACTTCCGATATGGTCAACCGGATTGCCCACGCGAACGGTCATGGCATCCTGCTGGTCCGGGGCTTTGGCTGGGCGCTGAAGCTTCTCAGCCCGGTGACAGGCATGGTGGACAAGGCCTTCGGCAGCCTTTGCTATGACCGGGCCTTAAGCGATTACCCGAAAAACTACTGCGTCAAATCCTTTGACGAATCCATTCTGGAAACAGAGAGGGCAAGCCAATGAAGAAGGACATTCTGTTTGCCTGCCAGTTTTTTTACCCCGAGTATATTTCCTCCGCCCAGCTGCCCTTTGACACCGCCAAGGCCCTGAAGGCGGCGGGGTATTCCGTGGATGTGCTTTGCGGCTACCCCAGAGAGTATCTGGACGGGGACAATATTCCCGTGGAGGAAAATGTGGAGGGCATCCACATCCGCCGTCTCAAGTACATCCAGCTGGATCGCTCCGGCTTTTTGGGGCGCATCGTCAACTATTTTTCCTTCACCTTCATGGTGCTGCTGAACCTGCCGAAGCTTCGGAATTACCGCTCCATCGTGGTCTATTCCAATCCGCCCATCTTACCGTGGATTGTGTCCTGGGCAAAAACCCTGTTTGGTACGAAGCTGGTGTTCGTTGCCTACGACCTGTATCCTGAGGTGGCCACGGTGACGGACACGCTGGGGGCGGGGAACCCCATCTGTAAGCTCATGAACCACATCAACCGCTGCATCTGCCGCCGGGCAGACCGGATTGTGGCATTGTCCCGGGAGATGAAGACCTACATTTTAAGCCATCGGGACTATCCCGAAAACGCCGTCCGGGTGATTCCCAACTGGTACGCCGATCACGGCCCTGTGGCGCCGGACAGAGAAAACAATCCCTTCCGGCAGGTGACGAAAGACCGCTTCACTGTGTCCTATTTCGGCAACATGGGTACCATGCAGGATATGAAGACCCTATTGGAAGCGGTGCGGGAACTACGGAACGAGGACGTGTTCTTCCTCTTTGCCGGCCACGGCAACAAAATGGAGGCCCTCAAGGACACTGTGCAGGCGGAGGGCATCGATAACATCAAGATTTACCCTTTCCTCCATGGGCAGGACTTTCAGGACGCCCTTGCCATCAGTGACTGCGCGCTGGTGACGCTGGTGCCGGGAGCCACAGGGCTGTGCGTACCCAGCAAGACCTACAGCTACATGATGCAGGGCATCCCGCTGCTGGCGGTTATGGACGAGGGCGATATTGTTTCGGACATCGAACGGGGCGCGGGCCGCTGGGTCCGAAACGGCGAGGGCGGCCTTCTGGCCCGGCACATCCGGGAAATGAAAGCTGACCCGGAGATGGTGGCGCGGATGCGCAAAACCTGCCGGAAGCTGTATGAGGAAAAATACACGGAGGAAATCTGCACACAGCAATATGTTACCCTGTTCCGGGAGCTGCTGGAACAGACTTAGGAGAGAAGAATATGAGTATTTTCGCGAATAAAACCCTGATGATCACCGGCGGCACCGGTTCCTTCGGCAACGCGGTGCTGAACCGGTTTCTGGACACGGACATCGGCGAAATCCGCATTTTTTCTCGGGACGAGAAAAAGCAGGACGATATGCGCCATGAGTTTCAGGCAAAGCTGCCGGAAGCCGCCAACAAAATCAAATTCTTCATTGGCGATGTCCGGGATATCCAGTCGGTAAAGAACGCCATGCACGGCGTAGACTACATCTTTCACGCGGCGGCCCTGAAGCAGGTGCCCTCCTGTGAATTTTTCCCCATGGAAGCGGTGAAGACCAACGTAATCGGCACGGACAATGTGCTGACCGCCGCCATCGAAGCGGGGGTAAAAACCGTGATCTGCCTGTCCACGGACAAGGCGGCCTATCCCGTCAACGCCATGGGCACCTCCAAGGCTATGATGGAGAAGGTCATCGTGGCCAAATCCCGCACCGTTTCTCCCGAGGCCACCAAAATCTGCTGCACCCGCTACGGCAACGTCATGTGCTCCCGGGGCAGCGTGATCCCGCTGTGGATTGACCAGATCAAGGCGGGCAACCCCATTACCATCACGGAACCCAATATGACCCGGTTCATCATGAGCCTGGAAGAGGCGGTGGATCTGGTGCTCTTTGCCTTTGAGCACGGCACCAGCGGCGATATTCTGGTACAGAAGGCCCCGGCCTGCACCATCGCGGTGCTGGCGAAGGCGGTGACGGAGCTGTTCCACCCCGGTCACGAGATCAAGGTCATCGGCATCCGCCACGGCGAGAAGATGTACGAGACCTTGCTTACCAACGAGGAATGCGCCCACGCCATCGATTTGGGAAACTTCTACCGGGTGCCCTGCGACAAGCGGGACTTAAACTACGATAAATACTTCCGGGTGGGCGATGTGGAGCGCAACGTCCTGACGGAGTTCAATTCCAACAATACCCAGCTTCTGGACGTGGAGCAGGTGAAGGAGAAGCTTCTGTCCCTGGCCTACATCCGGGAGGAGCTGGAAGCACTGAGAAAAGACCGTTGAGGGAGGCGGACCATGAATATCCTGATTACCGGCGCGGCGGGCTTCGTGGGGAAAAATCTGAGCGCGCGGCTACACTGCCTGCAAAACGGCACGGACCGGACCCGGCCCGGCCTGTCCATAGGGGAATTATATCTGTACGATAAGGATTCCCCGGCGGAACTGCTGGAGGAAGCCTGCCAAAAGGCGGACTTCGTTTTTAACCTTGCCGGGGTGAACCGCCCCAAGGAGCAGGAAGAATTCATGGAGGGTAACTTCGGCTTTGCCTCCACATTGCTGGACACCCTGAAAAAGTACAAAAACACCTGCCCCGTCATGCTGTCGTCTTCCATTCAGGCCACCCTGGTGGGTCGCTACGCCCAGGGCGGCTACGGCCTGTCCAAGAAGGCGGGGGAGGAGCTGTTTTTCCGATACGGCCAGGAGACCGGGGCCAAGGTGCTGGTATACCGTTTCCCCAATCTCTTTGGCAAGTGGTGCCGCCCCAACTACAACAGCGTGGTAGCCACCTTCTGCCACAACTACGCCCATGACCTGCCCATTTCCGTCAGCGACCCGGCGGTGGAGCTGGAAATGCTGTACATTGACGATCTGGTGACGGAAATGCTGGACGCGCTGGAAGGCAAGGAACACCACTGCGAATTTGAGGGTCTGACCACGGTGCTGACTGACAATGGCCGCTACTGTGCCGCTCCCGTGTCCCACAAGGTCACGCTGGGCGAAATCGTCTCCCTGCTGGACAGCTTCAAGGCCCAGCCTCAGACCCTGCTCATGCCGGAGATTCCCGAGGGGAGCTTTGCGAAAAAGCTGTATTCCACCTACCTTTCCTATCTTCCTAAGGAAAAGGCCATCTTCCCCCTGAAAATGAACGTGGATAACCGGGGCAGCTTTACGGAGCTGCTGAAGACTGAAAGCTGCGGGCAGTTCAGCGTGAATATCTCGGGACCCGGCATCACCAAGGGCCAGCACTGGCACCACACCAAGTGGGAATTTTTCATTGTGGTGTCCGGCAAAGGCCTTATCCAGCAGCGGAAGATCGGCACGGAGGAAGTGCTGAATTTTGAAGTTTCCGGCGAGAAAATTCAGGCAGTGCATATGCTGCCCGGCTATACCCACAACATTATCAATCTTTCCGAAACGGAAAACCTTGTGACCCTGATGTGGGCAAACGAGCGGTTTGACCCCGCCCGGCCCGACACGTTCTTTGAGGTGGTAGAGTAATGGAAATGAAGCTGGACTACTCCGACATTTCTTTCAAAAATAACGGCAAGCTGAAGCTGCTGATCATCGTGGGCACCCGCCCGGAGATCATCCGGCTGGCTGCGGTGATCAACAAGTGCCGCACCTACTTTGACTGCATTCTGGCCCACACGGGACAGAACTACGACTATAATCTCAACGGCATTTTCTTCCGGGATTTAGGCCTAAAAGACCCGGAGGTGTACATGAACGCGGTGGGCGACGACCTGGGCGCTACCGTGGGCAACATCATCAACTGCTCCTATAAGCTCATGGCCCAGACAAAGCCTGACGCCATGCTGATCCTGGGGGACACCAACTCCTGCCTGTCCGCCATCCCCGCCAAGCGGTTGCACATTCCCATCTTCCACATGGAGGCCGGCAACCGCTGCAAGGACGAGTGCCTGCCGGAGGAGACCAACCGCCGGATTGTGGACATCATTTCCGATGTGAATCTGGCCTACTCCGAGCACGCCAGAAAGTATCTCCACGACTGCGGCCTGCCCAAGGAGCGGACCTACGTCACCGGCTCTCCCATGGCAGAGGTGCTGCACGCAAACCTTGCGGCAATCGAAGCTTCCGACGTCCATGAAAGACTGGGCCTTGAGAAGGGAAAATACATTCTTCTCTCCGCCCACCGGGAGGAAAACATCGACACCGAAAAGAATTTCTTCTCCCTGTTTACTGCCATCAACGCCATGGCGGAGAAGTACGATATGCCCATTTTGTATTCCTGCCATCCCCGCTCCAAAAAGCGTCTGGAGGCCACCGGCTTTGTGCTTGACAAGCGGGTGATTCAGAGCACCCCCCTGGGCTTCCACGACTACAACTGCCTGCAAATGAACGCCTTCGCGGTGGTGTCCGACTCCGGCACCCTGCCGGAGGAATCTAGCTTCTTTACCTCCGTGGGCCATCCCTTCCCGGCGGTGTGCATTCGTACTTCCACCGAGCGGCCCGAGGCTCTGGACAAGGGCTGCTTTGTGCTGGCGGGCATTGACGAAGGGCATCTTCTTCAGGCGGTGGACACCGCCGTGGAGATGAACCGGAACGGGGATTTCGGCATTCCGGTGCCCGATTATATTGAAGAAAACGTATCCACCAAGGTGGTGAAGATCATCCAGTCCTACACCGGTGTGGTGGATAAGATGGTCTGGCGAAAGTATTGAGTTTGGGGGGTGAGGCAGGTGCGCTACCTGTTTATCAACACCGTGGCGGGCTATGGCAGCACGGGCCGCATCGCGGCGGACAAGTGCCGGGAGCTGAATGCCCAGGGACACACCTGCGTCCTCGCCTACGGACGGATGATTACTGGCTGCGACGACATTCAGACGGTGAGAATCGGCTCTGATCTGGATGTAAAGCTTCACGCGCTGGAAAGCCGCCTGCTGGACAGCAGCGGCTTCGGCTCCCGCCGGGCAACGGTTGCCTTCCTCAAATGGGTCAGGGAATACGACCCGGACGTGATCTGGCTCCACAACGTCCACGGCTACTACATCCACATCGGGGAGTTGTTTTCCTACCTTCGCAGCTGCGGGAAGAAAATCCTCTGGACTCTGCACGACTGCTGGGCCTTTACCGGGCACTGTGCGTATTTTGACTATGTGCGCTGCGAAAGATGGCAGATCCGCTGCCACAGCTGTCCCCAGAAGCACACCTATCCGGAAAGCCTTCTGCTGGACAACAGCCGGAGCAACTACGAAAAAAAGCGTCAATTGTTCACCGGCATTCCCAATCTGACCCTGACGGTGCCCTCCCACTGGCTGGAGGGTCGGGTGAAAAAGAGCTTCCTCAGGGACTACCCGGTGGAGGTCATCTACAATCAGGTGGACAGAAGCGTTTTCAAGCCCACCCCCGGGGATTTTCGTCAGAAATACGGCCTGGAAGGGAAGAAAATCCTGCTGGGCGTTGCCAGCGTCTGGGAAGAGCGGAAGGGCTTGAAGGATTTTCTGGCCCTGAGTAAGCTGCTGGATGACCGGTTCCGGATTGTTCTGATCGGCCTGAACCAGAAACAGCTGGCCACGCTGCCCGGTGAAATTCTGGGCCTGCCCAGAACCGACAATGTCCATCAGCTGGTGCAGGCCTACTCGGCGGCGGATGTTTTTGTCTGCCCCAGCACCGAGGAGACCTTCGGCATGACGGTGCTGGAGGCCTGCTGCTGCGGCTGCAAGACAGTGGTCTATCAGGACACCGCCTGCGAGGAAGTCGCGGATGCCTTCGGCGGCATTGCCGTGCCCCGGGGCCCGGAGCATCTGAAAGATGCCATTTTGAAACTGACAGGGGAGGACACCAAGTGAAGCAGTACCCATTTCCCAAAAACCGCTGGACAGACATCGCCCTGGGCCTGTATCTGTTTGCCATGCTGCTGCTGGCCCGGGATACCATCATAACCTCTGTCATTGTGGGGTTTTATAAGTCCCAGTTCCTGATGCTGGCGCTCATGGGTCTGCTGGGGGCGGTTTTCCTAATTTACAACCGGCGGAATCTGCGGCAGATTCTGACGGATCAGAGACTTTTCCTGATTCTTGCCCTTGCCTTGTTCTTTATTTGGGTGATGGTGCTGAAGCGGGACTGGCAGATCATGTATTTCAGCATCCTGCTGTGTCTGATTTTTGCCGTATTTGTGACCTTTTTCACCGATTCCGAAAGCGTTGCCAGGTATTATGTGGTGATTCTCACCGCCCTGAGCGTGTACGCCCTGATTGCCACCTATGTGCTGCGGAAGCTGGGGTATATGGGTGTGATTCCCCATCCAAGGTCTGTGACCAATGACGCGGGCATGGTGTTTTTCGACTACGGCCTGTGCTTTGCGGTTGATCACCGCTACTGGCACCGGAATTTCGGCATTTTTCGGGAACCGGGGGTCTACCAGTTCTTCCTGCTGCTTGGACTGTACCTGAATCACTATCAGGTGCGCTGGGAGAAGGAGAGAACCCGCTGGATTTATACCGGATTGCTGGCGGTGACCATGATCTCCACCTATTCCATCGGTGGTTTCGCGGAACTGGGACTGTTTGCGGTGTTCCTCTATCTGGATAAGAAGTATTACCGCACCAAATTGGGCCGGTGGGTAGGCATCGGCTGTATCGCGGCGGCTGCGGCGGTGGTGATCGCGGTATTGATCGAATCACGGAAGCCGGAATTCGTCTATTCGCCGCTGTACGAGCTGTACGATATGTTCCTGCGCCTGACAACGGCATCGGATTCCTCCGTTGACCGGGGAAGCGCCCTGATTACCGACCTGCGGATGTTCCTACAGCACCCGCTGCTGGGGTCAAAAATCGCCCCGGTGCTCCACGGAACCAACCACAACACCAGCTCCACCCTGATTCTCTTCGCCATTACCGGTGTATTCGGCGGCTTGCTCCACCTGGGAACATGGGTTGCCCTGCTTTGGAAAAAGGAGCGGAATGTATTTGGAAATCTGCTGCTTCTTCTGATTTTCCTCATGTCCTTCAACACCCAGAATCTGGTGGCCGATGTGTTTTTCTGGCTGTTTCCCTGCATGGCTCTGGTGGAGCGGGGGCTGCCGCTGCTTCATAAAAAGGAGGCGTAAATGGAACAGGAACTGCTGCGCAGGGTTCAGTTGACTCTGCTGGAAATCGCCGCGGAAATCAAGCGGGTCTGCGAGGAAAACGATATCCGCTATTTTCTTTCCGACGGCACCTTCCTGGGGGCCGTGCGCCATCAGGGCTTCATTCCCTGGGACGATGACATGGACATGGGAATGCTCCGGGCGGATTATGAGAAATTCTGCCGCATCGCCCCCAAGGCGCTGAAACCGGAATACTGTCTTGAATCATGGAACACCGATTCCGGCTACGGCCTGCCCTTTGCCAAGGTGATGAAGCGCAATACCGTATATCTGGAAAGCAAAAAGAACACGAAAATGCGGGAAAAAGGCTTTTATATTGACATTTTTCCCTTTGATAACGCCCCTGCCGAAAAAGAGGAGCAGCAGGCGCTGGTGCGCAGGCTCCTGCCCATTGCCCGGATGATGCTGATGAAATGCGGCTACCAGCCCTGGATGGAGCAGGACAAAGTTGTCTGGAAAAAACGGATCGGTTACCTCTACTACCAGCTGAAAGCCCTCTTTGTCTCCCATAAGGAGCTGGCCCGGGCCTATGACGCGGTAGCGGAGTCCTTCCCGGACAGCGGCGTGCTTTTGGAGCAGAGCGGACGGCCCCGGCCTACCTTTTTCCGGCAGGAATGGTGCGAAAATCTGGCGCTCTACTCCTTCGAGGGCGTGACCTTCCCCGGCCCAGAGGACTATGACGCCTACTTAACCAACCAATACGGCGACTATATGACCCCTCCTCCGGAGGGAAGCCGGGAGAACCGGCATCAGATCGTGGAAATTGATTTTGGAGAATAAAGGATGTGAACGGATGAAACGAATCCTGTTTCTGACCAATTACGCCTCGCCCTACCGGGTTCGTTTCTTTGACGAGCTGGGAAAATCGGCGCAGGTCACGGTGCTGTATTCCGACCGCCGGGGAACCCTGTCCCACCGGGACGAAAAGTGGTTCGAGGAAGGGGATGGCGGCTTTCGGAGCGTCCAGCTCAGCGGCGCCATTGGCAAGGGCAGAAGAACCCTGTGCTTCAGCGTCCTGCGGTGGCTGAAGCGGGACTATGACGCCATCATCGTGGCGGGCTACTCCTCTCCCACGGCTATTCTCGCCATGCTGTGGATGCGGCTGCTGGGCATTCCCTTCTATATGGAGATTGACGGCGGCCTGATCCGGGAGAGCACGGGTGCGCGCTATCAGATCAAACGCTTTCTGGTCCGTCTGCCCAGCGGCTGGCTCACCACGGGAAAGTACCCCACCCATTTTCTGACCCATTATGGGGCGGACCCAGAGCGAATCATCGAGTATCCCTTCTCATCCCTGTTCTCCGGGGACATTCTGCCGGAGGTTCCCACCCGGGCCCAAAAGCAGGCGATGCGGGAAAAGCTGGGCATCCCGGAGAAGCGAATGATTCTCGCCGTGGGTCAGTTCATCTACCGCAAGGGCTTTGACGTGCTGCTGCACGGGGCGAAAGCTTTGCCCTCCGATGTGGGCATCTACATTGTGGGTGGAGAAGCCGATGAGCGGTATACAAAGCTGCGGGAGGAGCTGGGACTTGAAAATGTCCATTTCTGGGGTTTTCGCCCAAGGCAGGAGCTTGCGGAGCTTTATCAGGCGGCGGATGTGTTCTGTCTGCCCACCCGGGAGGATATCTGGGGGTTGGTGATAAACGAAGCCATGGCCTTTGGCCTGCCGGTTGTGACTACGGAGCAGTGTGTGGCTGGTTTGGAGCTGGTGGAAAACGGTGTCAACGGCTACCTTGTGCCGATAGAAGATCCCGACGCCCTCAGTGAAAGTCTGAACAGGGTGCTTTCCGCGGATATGGAGGCCATGGGCCGGGCATCGCTTCAGAAGATTCAGGGCTACACCATCGAGAAGATGGCGCAGGCCCATCTGGACCTTGTGAAAGAAAAGGAGTAGCCCATGATTCAGTTCAGTATCATCACCGTATGCCTCAACGCCGGACAGGGACTGCTGGATACGGTGGAGCGCACCCTGGGGCAGACCTATGAACACTTTGAGATTATCGTCAAGGACGGCGGTTCCAACGATGGAAGCATCGAAAAGCTGCCTGCCGACCCCAGAATCCGGGTGGTCACCCGGAAGGATACCGGCATCTACGATGCCATGAATCAGGGGATTGAGGAAGCCGCGGGAGACTACCTGATCTTCATGAACTGCGGCGACTGGTTTTACAGCCCGGATGTCCTGCAAAGCGTAGCGGAGGGCATTGGCGAACAAAGAGAGCCGCTGTACTACGGCAGGTGCTTTGACCGGATGACGGGGCAGGTCCGGGCCTACCCGAAGCAGCTGACCCGGATGACCTGCTACCGCACCATGATCTGCCATCAGGCCACGGTTTACCGGGCGGACGTGCTGAAAAAACGTCCCTACGACCTGTCCTATCCCATTCTGGCGGACCGGGAGACGCTGTGGCACCTGGTCTGCGAAAAAAAGGTGGAGCCAAAGTATCTGGACACGGTGATTGCCGACTATCAGGGCGGCGGAGAGAGCGCCAGCGAAAAGTACAGAGAGCGCAACCGCGCCGATCAGCAGCGGCTGCTGGATACCTATTACCCCAAACCTGAGCAGCTGAAATACAGGCTCCTGATGGCGCTGACCTTCCAAAGGCTGCGGGTGGCTCTGTCCAAAAGCCCGAAATACAGCAAATACTATTATAGAACCATTCAAACGCTCTATGACTGTAAGGAGAAACTGACACACCGGAAGGGGAGATGACCGATGCGGCTTTTGTGGCTGTGTAATGTGGCGCCCAGTGAGGTGCGGCAGGCTGCCGGGGGAAAACCGGGCAGCGGCTGGTGGCTGGATCACGCGTTCAGTGACCTGCGGAAGACGGGGCTTACCATGCGAGTCCTCTACCCGGAGGAGCCCGGCAGGGGAGAGCTGGACGATCATTGCGGCTACGCCACCTTCCGCCGGCCGGACAGGCATAAATACGACCCTGCCATGGAGGGCTTTTTCCGGCAGGAGCTTCAGGATTTTCAGCCGGATGTCATTCATATCTGGGGCACGGAGTACGCCCATACCCTGGCGATGCTCCGGGCCTGCGAGAAAGCCGGGCTGTTGGAGCGGACGGCGGTCAGCATTCAGGGCCTGTGCACAGCCGTTGCCCGGCACTATACCGAGGGTGTTCCCTATGCTGTCCAGCGGCGTTTTTCTCTCCGGGATTTTCTGCGGCAGGACAACATTCTGCAGCAGCAGAAAAAGTATGCCCTTCGCGGAAGTATGGAAGCAGAGGCCCTGGGGATTGCCCGTCATGTCATCGGGCGCACAGCCTGGGACCGGGCCTGTACAAGCAATCTCGCTTCCCAGGCCCAGTACCACTTTTGCAATGAGACCCTGCGGGAACCATTCTACAGTGGCCGGTGGGCCTATGATGCCTGCGAAAAGCATCGGATTTTCGCTTCCAGCTGCGTCTATCCCATCAAGGGGTTTCATTATCTTCTGGAGGCCTTCGCGCAGGCAGTGCGCAGATACCCGGACGCTACGCTGGCGGTGCCGGGGGTCAGCTTTCTGGACGGGGGGCTGAAAAGCAGGCTCCGCCGGGACAGCTACCATAACTATCTGGCGGAGCTGGCCGGACAATACCATCTGGAGGACAAAATCACCTTTCTGGGCAAGCTGACCCCGGAGGGGATGAAGGAGCAGTATCTGCGGGCCAACGTATTTGCGCTTCCTTCCACGGTGGACAATTCTCCCAATTCTCTGGGAGAGGCCATGCTGCTGGGGCTGCCCTGCGTGGCCGCGGACGTGGGCGGCGTCAGCACCATGCTGAATCACGGCAGGGAGGGGCTAATCTATCCCTCCTCCGATCCGGAAATGCTGGCCTATGACATCTGCCGTATTTTTGAAATGAAAGACCAGGCGGAAGCAATGGGAGCCGCGGCTTCCCGCCATGCCGCCCAAACCCATAATCCGGAGAAAAATCTGGAGGATTTGCTGAATATCTACCGGCTGTTGTCGGGAAAGGAAGATTGAGGATGGAACAGAATCCGCTGATCAGCGTTATTGTGCCGGTATACAATGTGGAAGCATGGCTTCCCCGGTGCGTGGACTCCATTCTGTCTCAGACCTATGAAAAGCTGGAAATCCTTCTGGTAGATGACGGCTCCACCGATGATTCAGGCCTTGTCTGCGAGGAATACGCGAAAAAAGACACCCGTATCCGAGTGATTCACAAGGAAAACGGGGGTCTCAGCAGCGCCCGGAATGCCGGACTGGACAGGGCATCAGGCGAATACATCGGCTTTGTGGACAGCGACGACTGGATTGAACCGGAGATGTACGCCGAAATGCTGGCGCTGATGCAAAAAAACGATGCCCAGCTGGTCTGCGCCGGGCGCTATGATGTGGACGGCGGCACGGGCGAGAAGACTGTGGGCCTGTGCCCCAAGCGGCAGGAGCAGGTCAGCGGAGAAGAATTGGCGGGAAGAATCTTCCTGTGGGATCACTGCGATTCCAGCGCCTGCGACAAGCTCTACCGCCGGGAACTGTTTGACGGCATCCGCTACCCGGAGGGAAAAACCTGCGAGGATATCCCGGTGACCTACCGGCTGGCGCTGAAAGCCCACCGGGCCGTCCTCTGCGACAAGCCCTTTTACAACTATTATCACCGCTCCGGCAGCATTTCCAAGGGGGCGGGAATTACAGAGAAAACCTTCCATTATTCCCAGCACACAGCGGTGATTCTGGAGGATATCCGGAAAAATCATCCCGCTATCGCCCCCCAGGCGGAATTCCTTCGGGTACACTCTTTGTATCATATCCTTCTGCGGCTGGACCACGCTTCCCCGGAAATCCGAAAGACCTACCGGCAGCAGTACCGCGAAGCCCGCCGGGAGCTGCAAAAGCACCTGAAATTCATCCTGACCTGCCCCTGGCTGACAAAGCAGCAGCGGGTCACGGACATTCTGTTGATCGCGAATCTATACCATATTCTGCGCCCGCTGTTTCACAGGGCGTAACTCGGAGAGCCCATGAAACAACGAAACCGCATTGCTTTTTTTAATATCCTCAGCACCGTGGTTCTGAAAGGCTCCGCCTTCTTTACGGGTATGCTGTTTTCCCGGCTGCTGGGCGGCAGCGGCTATGGACAGCTGAAGCTGTACAACATCTCTGTCAGTATCGTGACAATCCTGTTCTCTCTGCAAACCCAGACAACCCTGGCCAATGCCCGGGTGGAGTATCCGGAGGAGGCCCAGAAGGGCTATCAGTCCTCCATCATGACCCTGTCGGTGCTGTTCTTCGGGCTGTGTACAGGGCTCACACTGATGTTCCTGAAGCCCCTGTCCCTTGGGCTGGAGTTGGAGCCGATGATCATTCTGCTGCTGCTTTTTCAGGCCTTCGGCAACTTCTGCGTAGAGTTTCTGAACAAGAAAAATGTCTACGAATTCCGGGCGGGCTGGAACATGATCCTGTCCATGGTGATGGTGCTGGTGCCCCTTGCGCTGGCGGTGATTCTGATTCTGCAAATGCCCTA
>JALFXH010000037.1 GCA_022786965.1 Clostridiales bacterium | reverse complement strand
ATCCATGTTGCCGATAATGGTGTCGGCGTTGTCCTTGTAGATGGCTTTGAGCTGGGACTGCGCTTGTAGCACCAGACAGGCGGAGATCTCACGGCTGCGGATGGTGGCGACCAGTTTTTCCAGCCTGGGTATCTGGCCGATGTTGGCACACTCGTCAATGAGGCAGCGCACATGGACCGGCAGCCGACCGCCATACACATCGTCAGCCTTTTCGCAGAGCAAATTGAAAAGCTGGGTGTAGCACATGGAGATTAGGAAGTTAAAGCTATCATCCGTATCGCTCATAATGAGGAACAATGCAGTCCGGCGATCTCCCAGGGTATCCAGTTCCAACTCGTCGTAGGAAGTGACCTCCCGCAGCTCCGCAATGTCGAATACGGCAAGGCGCGCACCGCAGGAAATCAGGATGGATTTTGCCGTTTTGCCCGCCGCCAGCTTGTATTTTTTATACTGCCGGACGGCAAAGTGGTTTGGCTTTTCTGCTTCCAATGCGTCAAACATCAGGTCCACGGGGTTTTTGAACTCCTCGTCATCCTCCCGGACCTCCATGGCGTTGATGAACTCGATGAGGGTGGAGAAGTTTTGTTCCTCCACCGGTGCCTCATAGTGGATATACCCGATGAGGGCGCAGTACAAAAGTGTCTCGGCTTTGACCCAGAAATCGTCCCCGGCCTTGCCCTCGCCCTTAGTGTTGGCGATGAGCGTCGTGACCAACTTCAAGATATCCTTTTCGGAGTGGATGTAGGCAAAGGGATTGTAGTGCATGGATTTCTTGAAGTTGATGGTATTGAGGACCTTAATCCGGTACGGCTCATAGATGACCTTGCCGTGCTTATCCTTCATGGGCTTTCCGTCCTTGCCCAGCTTGGGCGTACCGCGCTGAAGCATTTTGCCGCACTCCATCAGGATGGTGCCTTTGGGGTCTGTGACCACATAGGACGAGTGCATCTGCATCAGGTTGGGCTTCAACCAGAACCGGGTCTTACCGGAACCGGAGCCGCCGATTACCAGAACATTTTTATTTCTGGCAGTTTTAGGGTCTTTCGGGCGGCTGTTCATGGTTAGGCTCTCGGTTTTGGTCAGAATCACATTGTTCTGGAATACCGGGTCGATGTAGGGCGCGATGTCCTCATGGGTTCCCCATCGTGCGGACCCGTACTCCATGCCGTGGCGATACTTCTTGGCGTTCTTGCTTTTGAGATAGACCGCCAGCCGCAGGCCAGCGCCACAGCACAGGCCCACCAGCAGGTCCAGGGGGTGCAGGCTGGGCCACCAGCTGGCCAGCGTCACCGGCAGTGTGGAGAAGAACGAGAGCATTTTTGCCGAAGCGTCCGCACCTACGGCCATCCGCCACGCCTCCCCGAAGTTGGTGGCGAACAGCCCCATCAGGATATACGGCATATTCAGCAAAAGGAGTTTCTTGATGTCCAGCTGCTTTTTCATCGTTCCAGCTCCTTCCGCTTGTTCCGGTCCACGACGGCGTGTTTCACCAGCTCTTTGAACTGGTTCAGCTTTGCCAGCACGGACGGGCGCTCGGATTTCTCCGCCTTCCTGACCTTTTTGCCGGTGTACTCGGTAAAGGCAGCGGTCAGGGCATCCGCATCCCGGCCCTTGAAGAAAATCAGGTACTTGGGCGGGGAGCTACTGCGGTCTTTCTTCACCGCATAGTCCACGCCGTACTTCCGGGCGATCTTTTCAAACTCCTTGATGGAGGGGTCGGTGATCTCGATGTTGGAAACGCCCTGGTTTTGGCCGATCAGCTGCTTCACCGTCTGCTTGCCGTGGGGAATCACGGGGGTATCCCGGCTTTTCTGCTTTTGCAGCTTCTTTTCCTTGCGGTGGGCAAGGTACTTGGTGATGGCGGCTTTCAGCAGCCGCCCGGTAAACTTTGTTCCGCTGACTACCAGCGTCAAAGTCCTGTTTTCCACTTCCTCCTGCATTTTTCTCGCCTCCTTTCCACGGATTTTGCAGGGGTGGCGCTTGATACTAAGGCGGGACCACCAACCGCCGCAGCAGGTATTTCAGCATGGCAGGCTCCTTTCAGCGCAGCTGGTCGGGGCGGTCATAGTACAGATGGCCCTGGCGCACCTTGGCATGGCTGAGAATCTTGATATGGCCCTTTTCCTGGTTCTCCAGGCTTTTCTGGTATCCGGCCTCCGTCAGAAACAGGCGGGTCCGTT
>JALFXH010000027.1 GCA_022786965.1 Clostridiales bacterium | reverse complement strand
GCTCTGGACAGCCTCCAGAGATTTCTGGGTATAATTGTTAAAATTCATACAGCTATCCTTCCTTTCGCCATTTAGCACTCGCATAGCTAGAGTGCTAAATTCTTTTGACCTTACTATATCCCATTCTCCCGAAAAGTCAAGGGCTTTATGCGAAAAGCTACAAAAAGTTCACAACTGGCGAAAGTGCACAAATTTTAGGTATTCTTTTCTCCGCTCTTAATATTTATTTAACAAATAACCCCTTGCTTTTTAACAGGAATCGGTTATAATGAGCGTAGTGAATTTGATTTCATACTTTTTCATTTTCTTACCTCTCTTTTTCTCTGAAAGAACCCCGGTACGGTCTGGTCAACCGCGCCGGGGTTCTTTCAGCCCGCAGGGCGGGCGGCCAATGGCGTGAATGCAGGCTGGCGACAAACCAACACCATTGGGGGTCACCCGGTAACGAAGCGGCCCCGTAGGGGACGGCGTCCTCGACGCCCCGTCCGCAAGGCGGCAGGGCCGCCAGCCGATACGTGAGCAGGATGGTCGGTAATCGTTACGCCATTGGCTGGCGGCCCTGCCGCCTTTTCGTCATCTTATAAAGCTCCTCCGCAGCCAGTCGTGTTTTCGCCACGATTGGCTGTCCCTTTGGGAAGCAGTAGTAAAGCCTTTGGTTGTCGCCGATACAGATGGTATCCGCGATTTCATACCAATAGTATTCGGCGTACAGGCCGTAGCAAGTCTGGGGCTTCTGGGCGTATTCCAGCTGTCCTTCACAGCCCGTCAGGTGGAAGCCGGCCAGATCATGGGTCAGATGTCCCTCCCCCACCCGGTAAATGGCCGAAAAATCCGCCATAATGGCAATATCCACGTCCGTTTCCATCCGGTATGTACCGTTTTCCAGCTCCCGGTGCACCTCCTGCCGTTCCCAGGCGTACCAGTCCGGGATGTGGGGGTATTCCGTCTGACCTTCCAGCGCCCGCATTTGGCCTAAAGGAGTAAGTTCCCACACCTTGCCGCAGCTATGGCAGGTCAGCGTGATCCCCTTCCCCTCCAGCTTCCCTTCCGCGCCGCAGTGGGGGCATTTGTAGAGAATGCGGTGCAGGCCGTCGGCCCGGAAATCCTCGTTGATTTCCAGCCCCTGCTCCCGCTGCCAGCGGAAATGGTCGAAGGAGAAAGCCGCGTCCAAGCCATCGGGCAGTTCCTTCACGGTCTTTTCGTGAAGCTCCTGCCGGGTGTACAGCAGCGTTGCCTTTGCCGAGACCGGGACGGATTTGCGCACCTTCAATTCATTGTATAGTGGATTTCGGGAAAAGGCGCCGAAGGTCTCGATCATCACCACCGGCACGTCGAATTTTTTCAGCAGCACCCCCATTTTCCGGGGCAGGGGCGTGCAGGTGCCGTCAAAGGAATAGCTGGCCTCGGGATACATGAGCACGCTGGTTTTCAGTGTTTTGAAACAATACTCCATGTCCTGTACCAGGGAAAAATCCGTGACGAATTTTCGGGTGGGCACGCAGCCGATTGACCGCATCAGCCACTCCATCAGCCCGCCCAACCCCACGAAACCGTCGCAGGTACATATTATATTGTAGGGACGGGGATAGAGAATGCGGCTGGCGATCTGCAAATCCAGAAAACAGAAATGGTTCATAAGAATCAGGCAGGGTTCGTTTTTATGGAGCAGCTCCATCCGCTGGGTTTCAAAGTGAAAATTGGTTCCTGCCAGTCCGAAAACGGACAGGCCCCGAATCAGGCTGCGCCAGAACAGCAGGGGCTTTCTGGGCATTTTGTGGGGATAGGGGGCAATGGCCGCAGCATCGCGATAGTCCAGGGATTTTACGGTGGTTTTCACAAAAAACACGCACCTTTCATCGTCTGATTACGCGAAAAGTATAGCAAAGATACCGCCAGCCGTCAACACCTGTCGCTCTTCTGTATACATCGTCGGCAATTTATACGCTATATTATGCATATCTATTCATCCCAGATTTGACAGAGCAATGAATATATTCTTTGTTTATTTGTATATACCATGATTATATTCATCATTTTGTGCATATATGTCAGAACGATTCTCATTTTCTCCGTATTATTGGCAATAACCATAATTGACGTTGGCTGGGAACAGCGGTATAATTCATTCATCCATTCACCAAGTCCTGCGACTTGGAAACGAGAAAAGGAGAGTAATGAATATGAAAAAGATGTTTGCCATCGTTCTGGCTGCTCTGATGGTTACCGCACTGCTGGCCGGCTGCGGCTCCTCCACCGCCGAGACCAAGGCCCCCGAGACCACTGCTGCCCCCGCTCCCGCCACCGAGGCCGCTGCCCCCGCTGAGACCGAGGCTGCCGCTCCCGCTTTCACCACCATCGAGGCCGGTAAGCTGATTATGTCCACCAACGCCGCCTTCCCTCCCTACGAGATGGTCGCCGATGACGGCTCCTTCGAGGGCATCGATGTGGAAATCGCCGGCGCCATTGCCGCCAAGCTGGGCCTGGAGCTGGTCGTGGACGACATGGACTTTGACGCCGCGCTGCTGGCTGTGCAGCAGGGCAAGTCCGACATCGTCATGGCCGGTGTCACCGTCAACGAGGACCGGAAGCTGGTCATGAACTTCTCTGACACCTACTCCAAGGGCGTGCAGGTGGTTATCGTCAAGGAAGGCTCCGATGTGACTCTGGACAACCTGGGCGACAAGATGATCGGCACCCAGCGGGGCACCACCGGCTACATCTACACCTCCGACGACTACGGCGACGACCATGTCACCGCTTACGACAACGGCACTTCCGCCGTGCAGGCTCTGATGAACGGCCAGGTTGACTGCGTTGTCATCGACTCCGCTCCCGCCGAGGCCTTTGTGGAAGCCAACCCCGGCCTGACCATTCTGGACACCGAATACACCAGCGAGGACTACGCCATCGGCATGAGCAAGGATAACACCGCTCTGCTGGACGCTGTCAACGCCGCTCTGGCGGAGCTGACCGCTGACGGCACCATCCCCGCCATCGTGGAGAAGTACATCCCCACCAAGTAATCCGATTTCCTTTCACATGCCAAGGGCGGCGCAAGCCGCCCTTGGTTTGGTGCTCTGGAATCATTTGATTATCTGCGTGAAGCGGCTGTGCATCGGCGGTTTCCCGGAGATAATCAACCCCCCATACAAAAACAGAGGAGTGAGTTTGTGGAACAGTACCTAGCTTGGAAAGATCTGCTCCGTGCCGGCGAGGCCACCGGCTGGCAGGAATTCTACGTCAAATTCTATCAGGCCTTCATCGACGGAAGCCGATGGAAGCAATACTTAAACGGTGTGGGCACCACCCTGATGGTCACCGCCATGGCCCTCGCCATCGGCATCGCCCTGGGCATCCTGGTGGCCGTGATCCGCACCGCCCATGACCAGCAGCGCACGGGCAAGCACAACCCGATCTTAGGCGTGCTCAACGGGGTCTGCCAGGTCTACGTCACGGTGATCCGCGGCACCCCTATGATGGTGCAGCTGCTGATTATGGGCTTCGTCATCTTCTCCTCCTCCCGGAACTACACCATGGTGGGCGCCCTCACCTTAGGCATCAACTCCGGCGCCTACGTTTCCGAGATCATCCGGGGTGGCCTGATGGCGCTGGACCCCGGTCAGGCGGAGGCCGGACGGAGCCTGGGTCTCAACTATGTGGACACCATGCGTTTCATCGTCATTCCCCAGGCTTTTAAGGCCATTCTGCCCGCCCTGGGCAACGAATTCATCATTCTGCTGAAGGATACCTCCCTGATCACCGTCATCGGCGGCAAGGAGTTGGTGTACGCCGCTCAGGCCATCTACGGCAGAACCTATGAGCAGATGTTCCCGCTGATCGGTATCGCCTGCATCTATCTGGTGCTGGTCATGATCTTCAGCTGGCTGCTGAGCATTCTGGAAAGGAGGCTGCGTCAAAGTGATCGACGTTAAGCATTTGAGCAAGTCCTTTGGCGACCATCTGGTGCTGGACGACATCTCCGAACACATCTATCCCGGCGACAAGGTGGTCATCATCGGCCCCTCCGGCTCCGGCAAGTCCACATTCCTTCGCAGCCTGAACCTGTTGGAGGAGCCATCCGCCGGCAGCATCACCTTTGACGGTGTTGAAATCACCAGCCCCAAAACCGACATCGACAAGGTCCGCCGCCAGATGGGCATGGTGTTCCAGCATTTTAACCTCTTCCCCAACATGACCATCCAAAAGAACATCACCCTGGCTCCCGTCCGCACCGGCCTCATGACCCAGGCGGAAGCTGATGAGAAGGCCATGCAGCTGCTGCGCCGGGTGGGACTGGAGGAAAAGGCCGAAGCCTATCCCAACCAGCTGTCCGGCGGACAGAAGCAGCGAATCGCCATTGTCCGGGCCTTGGCAATGAACCCCAAGGTCATGCTCTTTGACGAGCCAACCTCCGCCCTGGACCCCGAGATGGTTGGCGAGGTGCTGGCAGTTATGAAGGAGCTGGCTGCCGACGGTATGACCATGGTGGTGGTCACCCACGAGATGGGCTTCGCCCGGGAGGTGGGCAACCGGATTCTCTTCATGGACGGCGGCAAAATCGTGGAGCAGGGCACGCCGGATGCTGTGTTCAACCATCCCCAGAACCCCAGACTGCAGGATTTCCTGTCCAAGGTGCTGTAATTGACTTCAAAACGCCGGAATTGCGGTTGTCGCAATTCCGGCGTTCCTGTATTCTTCTTACTCCAAAACGTGCTCAAGGCCCATCTGTAGTATCGTTTTCACATGGTCGTCCGCCAGGGAATAGAGGATATTCTTCCCTTCCCTGCGAAACTTAATCAGCTGCATCTGCTTGAGGATGCGCAGCTGGTGAGAAATCGCGCTCTGACTCAAGGACACCTTGTCCGCAATGTCCGTGACGCACAGCTCCTCCACCGCCAGCAGCGACAGAATATGCACCCGTGTGGCGTCCGCAAAGCCCTTGAACAGCTCGGCGATATCCTCCAGCGTTTCTTTTTCCGGAACCCTCTGCACGCGACTCCCTCCTTCGTAAGCTTTCTCCCTATTTTACCGTAGAAATGAAAAATATGCAACCATTTCTTTCCGACTTTTCCCCGCCGCTCCGGCGCGTACCGGTATTGGGAACAAATGCGACAATTTCTATTAACTTTTTCTTAAATGTCTATGCAAACGGAAAGAAATGTGTTATAGTATATAGGCTTTATGATCTGGTTCTATGCTCATTTTGAAAGAGGCGATTGTTTTTGAACGAATTATCCCGAATTTCCGTGGTTCTTCCCTCCCTGGACCCCGACGAAAAGCTGGTTGCCGTGGTGGATGGACTTTTGGAATATGGCTTTACCGATATTATTCTGGTCAACGACGGCAGCAAGGCCGAAAACCTGCACTATTTTACCGAGCTTGCCGCCCAGCATCCGGAAATCACTCTGCTGACCCACGAAGTCAACAAGGGCAAGGGTGCGGCGCTGAAAAACGCTTTCCGGTATTTCCTCGATAACCGGCCCGACGGTCTGGGTGTTGTCACTGTGGACGGCGACAACCAGCACCACCCGGAGGACACGAAGGCCTGCTGCGAACATATGCTGGAAACCGGCCGGGTCACCCTGGGCTGCCGGGACTTTACTCTGGACCATGTGCCCGCCCGGAGCCGTTTCGGCAACCATACCACCTCCGCCATTTTCAAGCTCTTCGTGGGCATGACCATCTCCGACACCCAGACCGGCCTGAGGGCCATCCCCCGGGACGTGGTGGAAAAAATCGTGACGGTCTACGGCGACCGGTTTGAATATGAGACCAATATGCTGCTGGCCTTCAAGGACAAGGGCATCGACTTCGACGAGGTAAAAATCCGCACCGTCTATATTGAGGAAAACAAAAGCTCCCATTTCCGGGTGATCCACGACTCCTGGCGGATCTACAAGCTGATTCTGGCCCACTTCTTCCGCTACACCCTCAGCTCCCTTGTCAGCGCGGTGGTGGATACCCTGTGCTACGGGCTGCTGGACAGCATTCTTCCTCTGACCGGTATGGCCCTGACCGCCACGGCGGGGGTGGGCGCGCGAATTGTGTCCTCCCTGCTGAACTTCTTCCTCAACAAGAAGCTGGTATTTCAGACGGAGGTGGACACGAAAAAGGCCATGCTCCGCTACTATATGCTGGCCCTGCCCCAGATGGCGGTGCAGGTGCTGCTGACCCAGGGGGTCTACACGCTGCTGCACATCCGCGAAAGCGCCGGCGTTCTGCGTACGGTCATTTACGCCGTCGTCATGACTGTTCTGTATTTTGTAAGCTACATGATCCAGCAGCGCTGGGTCTTCGCTCCCCAGAAATCCAAGTGAGAGGTTACCGCTATGAGTAAGAAAAACATGAATCCAACGCCGGAAAATGATGCGGTCATGCCGCCCAAAAAGAAGAAAAAGGGCAGCGGCCTGCTAGGCCGGATCATCCGCCGGTTCTTCCTTGTGCTGTTCACGGTGGTCATTCTGGCTGCGGCCGCCCTGGTGCTGGTGATGAATCTGGTGTTCAACGGCCCCTCCCCTGCCGCCCGGGACGTTCTGACCATGTCCCTCATCGAGGCCAGCGCCACCAAGTGGGTGCCTGCCCTGTTCATCGGTGAGGACACTGTGGCCGAGATCCGCACCAGTAAGGTGGAGGGCGGCGGCCTGACTGATGAGGTCACCGACATCACCCAGGTCATCGTCCAGACCAACAACGTCATCACCGGCGAGAGCAACGAGTGGGACAACTACCCCGACGGTGTGCGCATCGAGCGCCGCTCCGGCGACACCTACAACGCTCACATCATGATCGTGAAGAATCCTGCCCAGGTCTATATGGGCACCTCCACGGAGAAATTCTCCACCGCCATTCCCGGCAAGCGCATCACCGAGGTCATGGCCGAGAACCCCGACGTCATTGCCGCCATCAACGCCGGCGCCTTCAATGACGACGGCACCGCCAGCTCCTATGTGGGCAGCACGCCTCTGGGCCTTGTGATGTCAAACGGCAACTGCGTCTGGACCAGCGGCAAGCAGCCCGGTTTGGAGGGCTTCGCCGGCTTCAACGAGGACAACATTCTGGTGGTTTCCAAGAGTAATCTCACCAAGGCCCAGGCCGAGGAGCTGAAGATTCGGGACGGCTGCTGCTTTGGCCCCGTGCTGATTATGAACGGTGAGGTCAATCTGGAGGCCTACAACGACAAGTCCGGCTTCAATCCCCGGACCGCCATTGGCCAGCGAGCCGACGGCGCGGTGATTTTCGTCTGCATTGACGGCCGTCAGGCCGGTTCCCTGGGCGGCACCTACGCCGACATCATCAACATCATGCAGGAATACGGCGCGGTCAATGCCTGCAACATGGACGGCGGCTCCTCCTCCGTCATGATGTACCGGGACGTGAACGGCAAGCTGGGCACCGCCGGCGAAACCGTCATGGTCAACAACTATTCTCTGCTGCAGTCGCAGCCCAGACGGATGCCGAACTTCTGGATGGTTCGGGCCGCGTCTTAACGAAGGGGGTGTAAGCCATGAAGAAAAAAGACGATTTTGATATGGATTTGGACTTGGGCCTGGATTCCGCTGAGTCTGCCCCCAAGGAGAAGCCCTTCTCCTTCAACGATCTGGATCTGGGTCTTGACATGGACTTAAGCTGGCTGGATGATATCAACGAAGACACAGTTGCCGAGGAACCCAAGCAGGAGCCCGTCAAGGCCCCTCCCGTGAAGCGTCCTGCCCCGGCACAGCAGCCTGCTGCTCCCGCCAAAAAGCCCATGGAGCCTCTTCAGACCACTCCAAAGAAGCCCGCCGCTTCCGCCCAGCGTCCCGCCAATGGTCAGCGGCCCCCTCAGCGCCCCGCGAATGCCCAGCAGGGCGCAACCCCCCAGCGTCCTGCCCAGCGCCCCGCCACCGGTCAGCGTCCGGCAAACGGACAGCCCAATGCTGCCGCCAAGGCGCCTGCCAAGCGGCCCACGCCTCCCCCCCAGCAGCCCGAAACCAAGAAGAAAAAATCCGGCCCCCGGCTGGGCGGCGTGATCTTCTACACGCTGTACTTCCTGTTCATCCTGATCTTTTTCCTGGCCACCTTCATCGGCCTGACCTGGCTCCACGGCTGGCTGACGGATTTCGAAATGGCTCAGCCCGGCGGAAAGGCCGAGCAGGTCTTCACCCAGCTGTTCACCAACCCCGACTGGGGCGCGCTGTATGAGTCCGCCGGGGCCAAGGATTCCGCCTACGAGGGCAAGGAAGCCTATGTCGCCTATATGGAGAACAAGGTGGGCGATTCGGAGCTGAACTATCTGGAAACCTCCGCGGGCCTTGATAAGTACACCAAGAAATACCTGGTCCGTCTGGGCAATGAAAAGGTCGCCTCCTTCTCCCTGGTGGATAAGAACCAGGTAGACAGCGCCAGCCTTGACAATCTGGACAAGATCGGCGACATTCCCGACTGGCAGCTTGGCTCCGTAGAGGTCTTCTTCAACCGGGAGGGCACCTACTATATCGAGAAGCTGGACGGTCATACGGCTCTTGTTAACGATGTGGCCCTCACCGACGACATGACCATTCAGGTGGCCACTACGCTGGCGGAGGAGTACCTGCCCACCGGCACCACCGGGGCCAGTATGTGCACCCAGCAGATCGACGGCCTGATGGCCCAGCCTGTGGTCACCATCTTCGACAAGTCCGGCAAGCAGATGGAGGTCACCTACGACGAAGCTACCCGTACCTTCACCGAGCGTCTGGAAAGCAACACCATGTCCGACGAGGAAAAGGATATCGCGCTGGAGGCCGCCAAGGTCTACTGCAAGTGGATGATCAAGGAGGTCACCGACCGGGGCACCATCGCCAAATACTACGATCCCTCCTCCGAGACCTACAACAACATCGTCAAAACCACCGAGCTGTGGATGCAGGATCACGGCGCCTATACCTTCTCCAACGAGTCCGTCACCAACTACGCCCGCTACGGCGAGGACATCTTCTCTGTCAGCGTCAGCCTGAGTCTGGACGTGAGCCGTACCGATGGCAGCGTAAAGAACTATCCCTACTCCCAGTCCCTGTTCTTCCGCAAGAGCGACACCGGCAAGTGGCTGTGCTTCGCCGCCACCAATAAGGACGTGTCCGTACCCGTAGGCCGTGTCCGTCTGACCTTCATGAACGGTCAGAACGAGGTTCACAGCCAGTTCTACAGCACCGATTCCAAGGAGATCATCACCCCCGTGGTGCCCACCCCCGATGGCAAGGTCTTCACCGGCTGGGTGACCATCGACAAGGACGGCTCCGGCACGACGGTTTATAACCTGCAGTTCCAGCCCGATGCCGAGGGCAAGGTTACCCTCCCCGAGGGCACCACTCTCAAGCCCATGAAGCTGTACGCCCTGTTCCAGAACCCTGACGAACAGACCGTTGCGCCGGCATCCGAAACGGAACCCACTGAAACAGCTGTAGCGGAAGGAGCGTAAGCATGGAAGCAATTCAGGCATTTTTATACCAGCTGGCGGTGAGCTTTGACCTGCCCATTCTGGACTGGATTCAGGCCCACCTGCAAAGCGGCTTTATGGACACCATCATGCCCATCATCACCCTGTTCGGTGAGGGCGGCATCTTCTGGATTGCCTGGGCGGTGATCCTGCTGATCATCCCCAAGACCCGGAAAATCGGTCTTTCCATGATTATCGCCCTGCTGCTGGGCCTGCTGGTGTGCAACATCACCCTGAAGCCGCTGGTTGCCCGGATTCGGCCCTACGATTTGCAGGAGCAGGATTTCGGCATCTATATCAATCTGCTGATTGATCGCCAGCACGACTTCTCCTTCCCCTCGGGCCACACCATCGCCTCCTTCGAGGCCGCGGTGGTGCTGCTGAAAAACAGCAAGAAGATGGGCATCCCCGCCCTGATTCTGGCCATTCTGGTTTCCTTCTCCCGGCTGTACCTGTACGTCCACTACCCTTCCGACGTACTGGTTTCCGTGGTGCTGGGCACCGCCTTCGCCTTCCTGGGCTGCGCCCTGGCAAACCTCATCAAGCTGCCCACAGCGAAAAAAGGAAAATTCGAAAAATAACGCAAAAAATCGCCGCGGTTCCATTCCGAACCGCGGCGGTTTGCGTTATATCGGCAGAAATGCGGCGATCACCGCTATCACAATGGCGGGCAAGAGATTCGCGACCCTGACCTTTTTGCCCCAGACCAGATTGATTCCCACGCAGAAAATCAGCACATTTCCAACCATAGATAGATTTCCAAGAGCTGCCGCCGTCATCACAGGCCGCAGAAGCCCCGACAGTGCCGTAATGCTCCCCTGGAGGATTGCCACCGGTATGGCGGAGAAAACCGCACCCCGGCCCATGGAGCAGCTCATAACCATAATGATAATGAAATCCAGCACCGCCTTGGTGGCCAGGATGGAATAGTCCCCGGTGATGCCGTCCTCAATGGAGCCCACGATGGCCATGGCCCCAATGCACACCGTCAGCGACGCAGTAACGAAAGCATCCACAAACCGCTTATCCTTGGCATTGCCGGTTTTCCGCTTGAGCCACTCGCCGAACCGTTCAAAGGCCCCTTCCAGATTCAGCAGCTCCCCGATTACCGCCCCGATGGTGAGGCATCCGATCACCAGCATGGCCCCGTGGCTGACAATGCTTCCGTTTTCCACGGTGAGCATCTGTTCCAGCGCCCCGGTGATGGCAATGAACAGGGTGCTGACGCCGCACACCTTGGTCAGGGTATCCTGCACGTTTTCTTTCAGAAATCGCCCGAACAGCGCCCCGCCGACGCCGCCAGCCACAATGGCGGCGGTATTGATCATGGTTCCCAATCCGTACATATACTTTCCTTTTCTTTCGATAAATTCAGGAGAATCTTACCGCATTCGCCATTTTTTGTCAAGTATGAAGGAATGCAGCGCGGACTGGAACCAGTCCGCGCCGCTGCGCGTTATCAGATTCTGTAGATACCAGCAGATACAGGGGCTGCGATGATACGGCCGTTTTCCTGAACGGCAGTTCCGCCCACGGTGTATACCGGCTGGCCCAGGGTTCCGGCGTAATCCAAGGATGCAGCCTTCCCGTTGGGATTGATGACCACCAGCAGCTTCTCTTCGTCGCAAAGCCGCTCGTAGGCCAGCGCCTGTCCCGGCGCGCCGTCGCACACAAAACGCATATCAGAACGGTTGTGCAGGGCGCTGTGGGCCTGACGCAGGGCAATCAGCGTCTTAACCTGATGGTACTGGGAACCGCTGTCCGCCATCTGGGCCTTGACGTTGGGACGGTCTGCCGCAGGGTCCTGGGCGATGTACAGCTTTTCCGCGGAGGCGCAGCTGAATCCGGCATTGATGCTGTCGTCCCACTGCATGGGGCTGCGGGAACCGGTACGCTCGTAGCCGCCTTCCACACTGGTCAGACCCTCCACATACCGCATTCCAATTTCATCGCCATAGTAGACGAAGGGGGCGCCGGGCATAGTCAGCAGGAAGGTAAAGGCCAGCTTCCGCTGCTCCTCGTTCAAAAATTTCGCAATGCGGAACATGTCATGATTGCCGGAGGGGATGCAAATCAGGCCCTCTTTTCCAGCCTTTTTCCGGCTTTCCTGGTACTTGGCCACAAAGGCGGAGGCATCGCCCAGGCCGCTGTCAGAGAAATAGGGGTGATCGCAGCGGAACAGATCGTTATAGTGGGAGGGGCCGAAATGGAGCAGGAAGTCCATATGGAAGCCGCCCAGCAGAGACTTGTCCGGCTCGCCCCACTCGGAAACCATGGCCGCTTCCGGATATTCCTCATTCAGGAATGCGCGAATTTTCTGCCAAAGGGCGATGGTGCCTTTGCCCTCGGGATCATTTTTTACCAGGCTGGCCGCCATGTCCACCCGGAAACCGTCGCAGCCCAGACCCAGCCAGAATCGCATGACGCTCTTCATGGCCTCCAGCGTAGCTCTGGGGCCCTCATCCTCGGGGCTCTGCTGCCAGGGCCGGGTGATCTCATAGTAGCCGTAGTTCAGGGCAGGCTGATTGCTGAAGAAGTTCACAGCGCAGGAGCCGTCCCGCTGGGACATACCACGCAGACAGCCCATGCCCTCAGGAGACTCCCAGATGCTGTCGGTCCAGACATAGCGATGGGTGTAGGCATTTTCTTCCGGCTTCATGGATTCCCGGAACCAGGGATGCTCCACAGAAGTATGGCCGGGTACCAGATCCAGAAGCACATGGATTCCTCTGCTGTGGGCCTCGGCAAACAACCGTTTCAAGTCCTCATTGGTACCGTAGCGGGGCGCGACCATGCAGTAATCTGACACGTCATAACCCGCGTCCCCAAAAGGAGAGGCAAAGCAGGGATTGATCCACAGCGCGTTAAAGCCCAACTCACGGATATAGTCCAGTTTATTAATGATGCCCTGGAGATCACCGATACCATCGGCGTTGGTGTCCAGGAAAGACTGGGGATAAATCTCATAGAATACAGCATTGTCCAGCCACTTCGGCATAGCAGTTCCTCCTATTATTCTGAATTGGAAACAGATAGATTCATATCGGTTTCACGGCTTTCGCCGTTTCTCAGCGACATTATATACGAAAGTTTTCGCATGTCAATAGGTAACAGGAAAAAAATGTAGGAATCATAAGCTGCATTTTTTCGGTTCTGCAACAAATAAAACCCATCCGGACGGATGGGTTTCGTCTTTGGAGCTCCTAACCAGATTTGAACTGGCTAGTCGGCTCCATGAAATCCACGATTTCATGGAGGCCTCACGACCTCGGATTGAAATAGATGAGTTCGCCAGTTATCGCTCTGAATAATGAAAAACTCCGAATCACATTGGACTCGGAGTTTCATTGGAGCTGCTAGCCAGATTTGAACTGGCTACCTGGCTCCATGAAATCCATGATTTCATGGAGGCCTCACGACCTCGGATTGAAATAGATGAGTTCGCCAGTTATCGCTCGGAAAAATGAAAAAC
>JALFXH010000018.1 GCA_022786965.1 Clostridiales bacterium | reverse complement strand
CCGGGTCCGCAAATCCACTTCCTCCTCAAAGCGGATGCCCTTGGCCTCCGTCTGAGGCGTCACCAGTTCCCGGATGGTGGTAAGCATTTCGTCGACGCAGAAATTCACCGGCTCAATCTGCATTTTTCCGCTTTCGATCTTCGACATATCCAGAATGTCGTTGAGCAGACCCAGCAGATACTGGGAGCTCACGGAGATTTTTTGCAGGCACTGCACCATTTCCTCCCGGCTCTTGCCGGGGAACAGGGCGATATTGGTCATGCCGATGATGCCGTTCATGGGCGTGCGGATCTCATGGCTCATGCGGGACAGGAAATCCGACTTGGCCCGGGCAGCCGCGTCATGCTGGCGCTGCCGCAGATACCCCTGCAGCACGCCGGTCATCCGGCGCAGATCCGCCATGATGCCCCCGTCCTTCTGGGCCGGGTCCACACCGGACAGCCACAGGCAGCCCATAAAGCTGTCGTCATCATAAACAGGGAGCGCAGCGCCGCCGGAGGGCGCTCCAAACAGGAAGGGCTCCAGCACCGTTTCCGCGTCCCCCCGCGTATAGGGGCATAGCTGACGGCCGCCGACCCAGGCCTCCAGCTGGGTCAGCTGGGCTCCGGTGAAGAAGCGGACCCTTCGTTCCGGCTGCGCGCCGGCAAACCACCCATATTCCAGCGACGCGGACATGGTGTCCATCCAGAACAGACTCACTGCCGCGGCGGTAGCCTCCGTTCGCCGGGCAATCTCCCGCAGAAGCAAATACATCTTGAGGGCGTACTCCTCCCCGCCGCCCAGCAGGTTGATGGCCAGATAGGTCAGGCTGCTCTCCCGGACGTGATTGACGGAGGAATACTGGCGCTGGCGCACAGGCAGGAGCTCCCGGCGGGCATCCTCCGGAAGCTCCGGGAAGGCGGCACAGCTGCGGGTAGGATTGCCCGCCACATACTCCTGGGCCGTATGGGCCCGGTTCAGGGTCTCCTGAACCGGGTCCCCCGGCGCCCAGCCGGACACACCGGCGCAAACCGGCATTTCCGGCAGCTCCGGCGGGAACGCCGCCTGAACCCGGCACACCAGTTCCCTGGCCCAAAGCTCGGCGTAGGCCTCATCCCGCTCCGGCAGCCAATAGATAAACTCGTTTCCGTTCAGGCGGAAGCCGTACAGCTCCTCACCGCCGCGCAGGGTGGGGCCCAGCTCATGCAGCAGCATCTGCACGAAGGTGGGGCCGTGCTTCATCTGCATCCGGGCCATCTCCGGCAGGCACAGGTCGATGACCGCGCCCTTTTGGCAGCAGGCCGCCTGCTCCCGCAGAGTCCGCATTCCCTCCTTCAGAGAGTGCAGGCCGGTGAGGCCGTCGTAGGCGTTCTGTCTGCGGCGCAGAGCCTCGGCTTGTTTTTCCTCGTCAATATCCCGCAGAGAACAGACCAGCCGGGAGGCAGTGCCGTCCTGCTCCCGCAGGACCCGTCCGTAAAATGCCTTCCAGCGGTAGTCCTTGCCGGGACGGCGAATCCGGAACTCTCCGCGCAGCGTGTCGCTCAGAGGCTGGCGGTTCAGGCCCGCGAACATTTCCCGTACCAGCGCCCGGTCCTCCGGATGGATGTACTCCGGCGCGAAGAAACCGCAGTCCGACTCCGGGCAGTCCCAGCGGCCGTTGAGATTCTCCACGTTCATAATGACCACGGTTCTGCTGAAAATGTCGTAAGTAATGAAGCTGTCATCGGTATTTTCCAGCGCCACCCGGTAGCGGGAGGCCTCCTCCTGCAGGGAGCGCTCCGTGGCCTTCTGCTTTTCAAAAAGCTGGTAGACAACACCGTAGATGCCGTCGATCTCAGAAATATTGGACTTCTCATAGTGAGCCAGACCCCGTTCGCCCTGGCTGATGGAGACAGTCAGTTTTTGAATTGGCTCCGTCAGATGCAGCACCAGCACATAAATCGCCACCACCGCGAATATCAGGCCGAACAGCACCGCGCCGATAATCCATACATAGGTGCTTTCACCCATGCCAAACAGCTCGCTGTGGGTTTTCAGCTCCAGCAGCGCCCAGCCGGTGTTGGCGAAGGGGACATTGTTGCCGTAGAGCTTCAGACCGCACACGCTGGCGTAGACCTGATCGCCACCCAGAAACAGGCCGTCGATCTGACGCAAATCATCGTAGTTTGTATCGGAAAGGCGGAAATCCTCCTGACACAACACCAGACCGGACAGCTGGCCGTCGCCGGTCAGCGGATGGTAGGAGCCGTCGGGATTCCGGACGGCAATGAGACTGCTGGTTTGACTTTGGCGGTTATCGCCGGAGCCAAAGAGCTGGCGGTTCAGTACCGGCAGGGAGATTTCCACGCCGAACACACCGTAAATCTGCCCTTTCCAGCGCAGGGGGATGGAGTAGGCGATGGTCTTGTAGCCGCTGACCGGGTTGTTCTCCAGGTAGAACGGCTCCGACCAGTAGCCCAGCAGTTCCGTCTCCGCCTCAGGGTTTTCCCGGGCAGCCCGCCAGGGCGCATAATAGAACTCGTCCGCTGCCCGGTTTCCCTGTCCCGCCATGGCAAAATTGCCGGTCCAGTCGCTGCACAGGGCGACGCCCATCTCCCGGGACAGCTGGGTGCCGCCCCGGGACAGCTGCAGGTCGGAATTGTCCGCCGCCTGGGCGTAGGGGTCGGAGTCCCGGACGTAGAAGCTGGTAACGGGCTCTGCCTTCTCCGGGTCACCCAGCGCCGTCAGGAAGAAGAAACCGCTGGTTTCACTGCCCCGGGTCTGCCGCAGGCAGATGGGGAACACCGACAGCGCGAACTCCTGCTGCCGCTCTCTGGAAGCCGCCAGCTCCCGAAGGGTCAGCCGGTTTTTGGACAGGTAGCTCTCCAGCGCTTCGGTGATCTCATCTTCGCACTGGCCCGCCCCGGCCCAGCGCTGGAGCATCTGGGCTTCCAGCTGGCTCCGGCGGCTCTGCGTGTCCTTCCGCGTATTTTCCACCGAAGCCGTTTGAATGGCGCCGATGACCCCCCGGAAGACGATGATGCCCAGAATGATAGAGCTCTGCACCAGTATCAGCACAATCATCGGCACCAGAAATAACCGGAATATTGATTTTTGGAAGGTTCTTTCTTCATGTCCCTCACTGGGCAGCCGCCTGGGACAGGCGCTGCGTGAACTCCTCATACCAGGTTTCAAAGGCCTCATCGCTGACGTAGGGCTTCAGCACCTCTTCCCGCGGCTGCCCGGCGGCCACAGCTTCTCCAATGGCCTCCAAATCCGCCGCGGCCGTATCGGACAGGCCGTATTCCAGCACCTTGCGCACAGCGGAGCTGTTGGTAAACGCCCGGGGGCTGTAATAGGTGTAGTCCTCCATTTCCTCCATACAGTGGCGGATACACTCACTGGTCACGGGGTTGATGGTCAGGTTTTTATCGGCAACCACCTGCCGGAAGGTATCCTTCTGCCAGGTCTGCTGTTTCACCGGCAGATAGCCGGAGCCTGCCCCGAAGGCAATGTTGTTCTCCGGCTGGGTAAACCACCGCAGGAACTCCACACAGGCCCGCTCCCGCCCTTCATCGGACCTGGTCACTACCATGCCCGCGCCCTGCTGGACAATCACCTTCTGCCCGCCCCGGAAAATGGGGGCGCTGAGCACCAGATAGTCAATGGGGTGGACGTCCGTGTCATTTTCCACCTGGCTGGGGAAATAGCCCACAGAGGCGGTGGAGCCGGTATAGGCCAGCAGACCGCCGGTCTTCACATCGTCGGAGCGGAACTTGCCGTAGGCGCCGAACCAGCCGCTGACCATGGGCACATAGTAGTTCTCCCACAGCTTACGGAACACTTCCTTGTCCGCGTTGACGCTGGCCTGATCGCCCTGCACCGCCAGCAGCTCCTGTCCCAGCTGGCAGGCGCCGGTGAAGAAGTAGTTGGCCACGGCGTCCCGGCCGTAGAAGGCCTTGCCGTCGTCGGGCACATCGGGGGTCAGGCTGTCCGTCCACTGGTAGTAGGCTTTGGCAACCTCCACCACGCCCTCGATGGTTTCCAGCTGAGACAGCTCTACCCCGGTAGCGGCGGCGAAAACGTCCCAGTCGGTTTTATTGAGCATCATGATCTCCGTGGACTTGGCCACCGGGAAGATCATCAGCGTACCCTCCAGGCCGATGCGGCCCTCGTCTACATAATCCGAAACATACTCACTCAGCTCTTCCTCCGTGACATAGTCGGACAGGTTTGCCAGGGCGCCTCTTTTGGCCAGCAGGTAGGCGGTATCGGCATAGGACGAGAACAGGTCTGGCATCGGCTCCGCGCCCACCTTTTCATCCATGGAATCAGAAATCGCCGTCTCCAGCTCGCTCACGGAACCCTTGCTGTAGCTGGATACATAGATACCCTTTTCTTTGCCAACGGTGATATTGAATTCCTGCACCAGAGCGTCAAAAGCCGCCATCTGAGGGCCGTTGTAGTAATGCCAAACAGTCAGATTTACCGGATTGGAGGGGCTGAAGGAAGCGGTCTTCTTTCCGCAGCCTCCCAGCAGCAGTCCAAGGGCCGTGACCCCCGCCAGCAGCAGCGCGCCGATTCGTTTTCCATGTGTACACTTCATAGAGAGCCGTCCTTCCATGCGAAAAAACTCGTTATTTTGTTCATCATATCACGGACAGTTCAGCATTTCCAGCGGGAATTTAACAAATTATGCTTATCGTGCTAATTCAGAAAAAGGAGAATATAGTGGATCAATACCTTCCCCCGGGGGGAAGGTTACTCAGATAAAGCACAATTTATCTGACAAGAGAGCGATACCGAGCAGACCCAATGGTGTAACGACCATTGCCAGTGTTCGTAACGCATTGTCAGCGGCCACTGGCCGCCGGTCGAGGGGCCCAAAGGATGTTGGATGATTGCCCGGGTTTGTAACGTATCGGCCGGCCGTACTGCGGCCCGCATTGTCAGCGGTCACTGGCCGCTAAAGAACAATTTACCTTCGATCATTCACCCGTTAATCGGAAAGTCCGGGATGAAGCCGGCATCCGCCGCTGCCGCTTCCTGGGTAAAGCCCTCCAGGCGGTTTAAGTACATCCAGCTGAGAACCGCCTCATATTCCTCCTCCGTAACCCGCCGGTCGTAAGGGGCCGGCAGGCCGCCCATGGGGGTGTACTGCCGCATAAGGCTCACCAGAACCTCCCCTGGGGCGAAGTTCTCCCCAATCCAGTCCAGAATCCGCAGGGAATTCTCCATCTGCCCCGGCAGGATCAGGTGGCGGATGATGGTGCCCCGCACCATTTTGTCTGCGTTCCATTGGGGTTTTCCCGTCTGACGCACCATCTCCCGAATGGCGTCCGCCGCCGTGGCGAAATAATCCGCCGCCCCGGACAGCTCCGCGGCAAGGGATTCATCGGCGTATTTCAGATCGGGCAGATAAATGTCAATTTTCCCTTCCAGCGACCGGATGGTCTCCGCCCGTTCGTAGCCGCCGCAGTTGTAGACCACCGGCACCGGCAGCTTTGGGCTGAGGGCGGGCAAAATCGTGGGCAGGTACTGGGTGGGGGTTACAAGGTCGATATTTTCCGCGCCTTGGGCGATCAAATCCTCAAAAATCCCCCGCAGCATGGCGCTGTCCGTGGGAGCACCCACCGGACCGCCGCTGATGGCGGCGTTCTGGCAATATTTACAGCCCAGGGTGCAGCCGCCGAAAAACACCGCGCCGCTGCCGCCGCTTCCCGCCAGGGCAGGCTCTTCCCATTTGTGGAGCATGGTTTTTGCCACAAGGGCGGTATCCGGGCAGCCGCAGAAGCCGGCTTCCCCGGCAGTCCGGTTCACGCCGCAGGCCCGGGGGCACAATTCGCAGTTGGAGTAATCCATGAAAGTCACATCCTTTGGGAATATGATACCAGTTTTCACGGTTTTTCTCAACCCCCGGCTTTACCTTTGGGGGATTTTGTGGTAGACTACAGTATTATTGTATAAAGGCCTTCCCCTCTGGGGAAGGTGGATCGCCGAAGGCGAGACGGAAGAGGTCATTCCCCTCTCCCGACCTCGCTTAAGGCTCGGCCACCCTCCCCAAAGGGGAGGGCTTTGGGAAGGAGAAAGGCTATGGAAATCCGTTTCGCCGAAACCCGGGACATTCCCGGCATGATTGATCTTTTACTTCAGGTGGGGGAAGTCCACCACCGCATCCGCCCCGATCTGTTCCGCTCGGGAGCCCAGAAATATGACGAAGCAGCCCTCACCGAACTGCTGAAAGACCCCAGCCGCCCCATTTTTGCCGCCGTGGAAGGGGATAAGCTGCTGGGCTACTGCTTCTGTATCATCGAAGTCACAAAGGACAACCCGGTGCTGATGGATCAGAAGAGCCTGTACATCGACGACCTGTGCGTGGACGAAACCACCCGGGGCAGGCACGTCGGTTCCGCCTTGTACGATTACGCCGTGAACTACGCCCGGGAGATCGGCTGCGACACCCTGACGCTGAATGTCTGGTGCGGCAACGACAGCGCCATGGCGTTCTACGAAAGCCGGGGGTTAAAGCCCCGGAACATCCACATGGAGGCAAAGCTGTAATGCTTGTGAAAAACCAAGTCTACGAAGCCACCATCACTGACTACACCGCCGAGGGCCAGGGCGTGGCCCATGTGGAGGGCTGCGCCGTGTTCCTGCCCAACGCCATCGCCGGGGAGCGGGTGCGGCTGCGCATTGAAAAAGCCCAGAAAACCTGGGCTTCCGGTAAAATTGTGGAGATTTTGGAAAAATCCCCCCATCGGGTGAACCGGGAATGTCCCGTTGCCAAGCTCTGCGGCGGCTGCGATTTCTGGCACATGGACTATGAAGAGGAAACCCGGCTGAAAGCAGAGCGGGTACGAACCTGCCTGAACCGGCTGGGGGGCGAAAATCTAGCGGAAGTGCCCATTCTGGCGGCTCCGGACTGCCACGGTTATCGGAATAAGGCCCAGTACCCGGTTTCCGCGAAAAAAGGCCGGGCTTATGCCGGCTTTTTCCGGGCGGGCACCCACGACGTTGTGGAGAACCGGCGGTGTCTGATTCTGCCGGAGGAAACCGATGCCGTCAAGGACGCGGTGATGGATTATGTTAACCAACTCCGGGTGTCCGTTTACGACGAAGCCGCCCATAAGGGGCTTTTGCGGCACATCTACGTCCGCCGGGGAGCCGTTTCGAAGCAGATTCTGGTGTGTCTCGTGTGCAACGGGGAGAAGCTGCCGAAGGTCGATGCGCTTTTGGCACGTCTGAAGAGAATACCCGGCTTTACCACCCTGGTACTCAGCGTGAACACGAAAAAAGGCAACGCGGTGCTGGGGGACAAATTTGTGACCCTCTACGGCCCGGGCTATATCGAGGACACCCTGTGCGGCCTGAATTTCCGGCTGTCCCCCCGATCCTTCTATCAGGTGAACCACCATCAGGCCCAGCGGCTCTATGAAACCGCCATCGAGAAAGCCGGCATCACAAAAAACGACACGGTTCTCGACCTGTACTGCGGCGTTGGCACCATCACCCTTGCCATGGCCTCCGCCGCCGGAAAGGTCATCGGCGTGGAGGTCATCCCCCAGGCTGTGGAAGACGCCAGAGAAAACGCCCGGCGAAACGGTATCGAAAACGCGGAATTCTTCTGCGGCGACGCGGGGCAGGCGGCGCTGGAGCTGGAAAAAAACGGCGTTTGCCCGGACGTTGTGGTGGTAGACCCGCCCCGGAAGGGCCTGAACGCCGATACCATCGAGGCCCTGCACCGCATGGCTCCCCGGCGGATAGTCTACGTCTCCTGCGACCCGGCGACGTTAGCCCGGGACGTGGCATTACTCAAGCAACGCGGCTACGCCCTCCAATCCGCCACCGCCGCGGATCTGTTCCCGAGGTGCGCCCATGTGGAAACCGTTGCCCTTTTAGGTAGGAAATAGGTCAGCGATTACCTCCACATTGCGGTCAACACCGAGGATTTGGAAACCGATGTGGGCGGAATCTACACCAATTACACATCTTTTTGCGTGGAACATCCGCGCGAAAATGCCCGTCCGGAAACGCGTGACGCGTTTCTGGACGGGCGGTTCTTTCCGCTGGGGGAAGGTGCCTCCTTTCAAAATATTCCGTTTTTTTCATTCTCATTTCCCAATTCGACAATCTTTTCAAACACAATCTGCTATGCTGTAGGCAAGCTGGCGGGGCGCAGACGGATTACCGCGGCCGTTGCGTCGTCCTCCGCGTTCCCGCAGCCCTTCTCCAGAATTTCCGCCGCCAGCTCCCCAGGCGGCGCGTCCGGAGACAGATCAAGAAGGTGCTGGATACCCTCTCCATCCACACCGTCGCTGAGCATAATCAGCACTTCTCCCCGACGAAGGGACAGCTTCTCCGCCGTCATCCGGTTCTCTCCCGCTTTGAGACCCGGCGGCGGGGTGGCTGTCCCGATTTTTTGCGCGCCGCCGCGGGTCAGCACCCAGCTGGGGGCCGCCCCCCACTTGTACACACAGGCAATCCCGGTATCCAGCCGGAGCTCCGCCAGGTCCGCCGTCACCGCCCCCGCCGTGCCCCGCAGAGCCAGCAGGCTGTTCAGCGATTCCAGGGCGTGTTCCGCCGGAAAGCCCGCAATGAGCATCTGCCGCAGCAGCCCCGCCGCCGTGAAGCCATCCTGAGCCGCCCCCAGTCCGGTGCCCATGCCGTCGCACAGCAGCACATAAAAGCGGCACTCCGGCCCGGAAAAGGCAAGGCACCGGTCCCCGTTGGCCCGCTCCTTCCCCCGGGAGCGGGCGGCCACCTGGGCTTCGAATTCCGGCTCCGCCTGCTTAGCCTTCCGGGGCAGCTGGTCGGCAAGGGATCGGAGATATTCCCCCAGGAAGCAGTATTGCTGGGCCAATGCCGCCCTGTATTCCAGCCGCCGGCTTCGGTCCGCGTTCAGAGCCTTCAGCCGCTCCTGAGCGAAGCGCAGCTCCGGAATGAGCCTGCCCTGCTTGCGGCAGTCCGCCTCCAGCGGGTGCAGAATATGGTCAGTTGTCAAGGTTACCCGCTGGGTGCACTTGTTCCGGGCCGAGCAGCTGCCGCAGGCCCGCTCCACCGCCCGGTCCAGGAGAGCCTGGGCATCCACCTGGGGCGGCTCCACCTCGGTGAGCAGCTGCCGGAGGTTTAGCAGCATCTCCGCCCCCACCTCCAGCCGCACCTGGGCCACCCCGGTCTGGCCACGGCGGTGGGGAATCTGGCTCCGGGGCGGCAGCAGCGCCGCCGCCGCCCCTCCCAGCACCAGACCCGGCAGAATGGAAAAATCCCAGATTCCGCAGGCCGCCATCACCGCCGCTGCCGCGAACCCCGGGGCGGCGTAGTGCTGCCAGCGCTTGTCGAAGGGGACCAGCCTTATGAACCAGGCAAGACAGGCCACCGCCGTCATGGGCACTTTTGTCACCTGTGCCAGATCCAGCCCCAGTCCCGCCAGGGCCGCCGCTGGAAAGGCGCAGCTTACCGCCAGCAGCCCCACCGCCAGATACCCAAGTCCCAGTGGCCCCAGCCGAATCTGCGCCAAGGCCAGCACCGCCACCCCGCCCACCAGCCAGTCGGTCACCGGGTCCCGGCATCGGGCCGCCTGGGTAAACAGAACCGCCGTCAGTCCCGTCACCGCGATGCGCAGGGCGAACAGCGGCACGGGCGTCCGGTCATGGAGGAACACCTGAAAGCACAACCCCGTAATGGCCGTGAGAAAGCTGGCAATGGCGGGAATCATCAGGGGCTGATCCCGGCTTTCCTCCCGTTTTCCCACCAGCAGGGCCAGAAGTCCCCCGGAGGCCGCCCAGAGAATCCCCTGCTCCCCGGCCCGTCCCCAGAACACCGGGTAGCCCACGATGGCCCCCAGGGTGATCAGCAGCGCCCGCCAGCCGGTCATTCCGCAGATCATGCCCATGGCCACAGGCTGGGGCGCGTTTCCCAGACTCACCGCGCTGAGGGCAAAGCCGCTGCCGCCGTAGAGCAGTGTCAGCAGCACCGCCCGAATTCCCGGCTCCAGCAGGAGCCTCTGCAAGGTCCGCCGTCCTCGCCGCAAATAGGTCTCCACCATCATTGGTACACCACGCCTTTCTTCAAAGATAGGCCCATCCTATCACGGCGGAAAAAATAATGCTGTCGGATTGGCAAGGCCTATAAAGATTCTTGCATCCAACCGGGGTTGGGTGTATAATGAAGGCCGCAGGGCGGCCAGCCAATACGTTACGAACGCCGGGGGGTAATCAAACATCCTTTGGCCCCCTCGACCGGCAGTGCCGGTGGACAATGCGTTACGGACCCAGGCAGTCAACGTACATCCTCTGGGCCCCTCGACCATGGGTGCTTTGGAGGGTAAAGAAGAATTTATCAGCGTAGGGCTTATGTCATGACCCCGCCGACCCGGTATCGATTATCCAAGGGCCACGATGAATGGTGTACAGCGGGGTTGACATCCGAACAAATCCCATTGGACGAACGCAAGGCAGATGAGCAACCTGATCGGCGGAGTCATGACTCCGCCCTACGAAGAATAACAGGATGTTGAAAATATGGGCAGAGAATTTGAACTGAAATATCAGGCTACACCTGAAATCATTGGGTCAATCCGTGGGAAATTCGGGGAATTTACCCCGATTTCCATGGAAACCACCTATTATGACACTGAGGATTTATCCCTGCGAAAGCGTAAATGGACCCTGCGGCAGCGGCTGGAAAACGGCCGGGCCGTATGCACCGTGAAAACCCCCCTGCCCGACGGCAGCCGTGGGGAGTGGGAAGTGGAAAATTCCGACCTGGCCGCCGGTGCAGCGCGGCTGTGCACCATGGGCGCGCCCGGTGAAATCCTGAATTATGTCAACCAAGGCGTTGCCCCCTTTTGCGGCGCGCGGTTTACCCGTCTGGCGAAAACCATCGATCTTCCCGGCGGAGCTGTGGAGCTGGCGCTGGATGAAGGCGTGCTGCTGGGCGGCGGGCGGGAACAGCCCTTTGCCGAGGTGGAAGTGGAGCTGAAATCCGGCGAGGATGACCTGGCAAGGGCCTTTGCGGAGGCTCTGGCCCAGGAATTTGGCCTGCAAGAGCAGCCCAAAAGCAAGCTGGCCCGGGCTATGGCGCTCTAAGGCCTTCCCCTCTGGGGAAGGTGGCGCGGCGTAAGCCGTGACGGAAGAGGCAACACCTCTCCCGACCTCGCTTACGCTCGGCCACCCCAAATTATGGAATGATTGCCACTGGCAATCATGGAAATTAGGATTCGCTGCGCGGAGCACCACCCCAAAGGGGAGGGCAAAATAGGAACAGGAGAAAGAGATATGTTTGCATCGCTGTTTGAAAAATACGACCGTCTGGTGCTCTTCGACACGGAGACCACCGGTCTCATTTACAGCCGGGACGAGATCATCGAATTTGCCGCCGTGGTGGTGGAATCCGTGGACGGAGAGCCGAAAATCACCCGGGAATACGACGAGCTGGTGGCCCTGTCCCCCGGTGGCTTTGTGCCCCCGAAGATCGAGCAGCTCACCGGTATCTCTACCCAAGATCTGCGGGAACGGGGCCTGTCCAAGACCCGGGTCTGCCGGGATATCGCCGAGCTGATGGCGGGAAACACCCTGCTGCTTGCCTACAACGCCCACTTCGACCTGAGCTTCCTGTTCTACCTGCTTCTCCGGGACGGCGACCCTGCCATTCTCAAGGGCAAGGACAAGTTGGATTTACTTACCGTATATAAAGACCGCCGCCCCTATCCCCACAAGCTGTGCAGCGCCATCGAAGCTTATGGCCTGTCCGGGAAGGTGGTCAATTCCCACCGGGCGGTGGACGATGTGATTGCCACGGTGGCCGTCATGGAGGAAATGGAGAAGGAGAAGGACGATCTTCTGCGTTATGTAAACCTGTTTGGCTACAACCCCAAGTACGGCGTGGAGGGCAAGCCCATCGGCTCTGTGACCTACAAGCCTCAGCCCTATGATCCTGTTGCACCGCTGTACGAAATATGAGTTGACAGTTAACAGTGGACAGTTGACAGTTAAGGAATTGTGCTTATCGATTTTACCCGGCATTATTGTTCTTTAGCGAAGCAATATCTTCCCTCGGGGGAGGTGCTCTATTTTTCTGTGCAGTTCCGGTCGAGGGGCCCGAAGGATGTCCGACAACCACCCAGCGTTGGTAACGCATTGTCAGCGGCGACTCGCCGCCATTGGAGGTATTATTATGGTAAACCAAAACGCCTACGCCTTGGGAGCCAACCGCTCCTGCATCCGGGACCTGTTCGAATACGGCCGCCAGCGGGCCGCCATCGTGGGCCCGGAAAATGTCTATGACTATTCTCTCGGCAACCCCTCCATTCCCGCGCCCAAGGAGGTCAATGAGGCCGTTCATCAGATTCTGAATGAGATGGATTCTCTTTTGGTCCATGGCTATACCTCCGCTGTGGGCGATTACGATGCCCGGAAGGCCATTTCCGATGACCTCAACGCCCGATACGGCGTGTCCACCCAGCCGGAGGAATTTTTCCTGGGCTGCGGCGCGGCGCCGGAGCTGGTCAGTGTGTTCCGGGCCTTGGCAGTCCCCGGCGGGGAGCTGCTGGCAGTGGCTCCCTACTTCCCGGAATACAAGCCCTTTGCCGAGGAAGCGGGGCTGATTTTCAAGGTGGTTCCTCCGGACGTGCCCAATTTCCAGATCAACCTGGAGGCTCTCGCCGGGATGCTGACCCCCGCAACCCAGGCCATCATCCTGAACTCCCCCAACAATCCCTCCGGCGTGGTGTACACCCGGCAGACCCTCACCGCATTGGCTGCGGTGCTGACGGAAAAGGCGGCCCAATTCGGCCACCCCATCTACCTGATTGCCGATGAGCCTTACCGGGAGCTGGCCTACGGCGTGGAGGTGCCCTTCCTGCCCGCCATTTACCCGGATACCATCATCTGCTACTCCTACTCCAAGTCCCTGTCCCTGCCCGGCGAACGAATCGGCTATGTTTATGTGCCGAGCGCGGCCACTGACAGCCAGCTGGTCTACGCCGCCGTGGCGGGCGCGGCCCGGGCCGGCGGTCACGTCTGCGCCCCCAGCCTGTGGCAGAAGGTCATCGCAAGGTGCGCCCACCTGCGGCCGGACCTTGAAAGCTACAACCGCAACCGGCTGGCGCTGTACGAAGGTCTCAGTGCCATGGGCTACGAAATGGCCAAGCCTGACGGCGCCTTCTACCTGTTCGTCAAGGCTCCCGGCGGGGATGCCAACGCCTTTTCCGAACTGGCAAAGCAGCGCGATCTGCTGCTGGTGCCCGGCAACGGCTTCGGCTGCCCCGGCTACTTCCGGGTGTGCTACTGCGTCAGCTACGATATGATTCAGCGCAGTCTGCCGGTGTTTGAAGAACTGATTCGCCCCTACAGGTTGGATAACGAATAGACAAATTGGAATTTGCGGGGATGCCCCCGCGGGCAATGCGTCACGAACCCAGGCAGTTATTGTACATCCTTTGGGCCCCTCGACCGGAAACGTTCTGTAATATGGTAAATTGTTCTTTATCTGAGCAACGCCTTCCCCTTTGGGGCGGTGCTCCGCGCAGCGAATCTGCAATACCAATGATTGCCGGTGGCAATCATACCTCTATTCATTAAGGTGGCCGAGCGTAAGCGAGGTCGGAAGAGGTTCCCACCATTTCGCCGAAATACTGTTCGGGAATGATCGTTGTACCGCCCTCTTCCGTCTCGCCTTCGGCGATCCACCTTCCCCAAAGGGGAAGGCTTAGTTAGCTAAATTCCCCTTTATCTTATGAAGCGTTCCCGGTCGAGGGGCCCAAAGGATGTACGTCCACCACCAGTGTCCGTAACGCATTGTCAGCGGCGACTCGCCGCCAAATTCCAATTTGTCTTTCCCTGCATTTTCCTCCTATGTCGAAAATTGTCAAAAAGTTTTGAAATTATGTACTTTTTGCAAATTATCGTCACTTTTCTTGACAATTTAATTCGATTATGGTATTATCCCGGCAGACCGGCAGAACACGCCGGTCCGCAAATACACAAGGAGGAAACCCCATATGCGCACATCCCTTTTGCGGCGCGGGCTGGGTCTTGCCCTGGCGCTGACGCTGCTTGCCGCCGCGCCCCTGACCGCCCGGGCTTCGGACGATCAGAACCAGTTCGTGGAGCTGACGCAGGAGCACGTCAGCCTGGAAAAGACCGAATACGAGCACACCGGCGAGGAAATTCGCCCCAACGTCACCGTCCGGGTCAATGACAATCTTCTGACCCTGGACAAGGAGTATTCCCTCGACTATGCCGACAACATTGCGGTGGGCCAGGGCAAGGTCATTGTCACCGGCATCGCCACCGGCGGCTACACCGGCACCGTGGAGGTCAGCTTCACCATCACCGAGAAGGAGACCGAGCCGGCTCCCATTGCTCTGGAAGAGTCCCATGTCAAGCTGGACAAGACTGAGTTCACCTTTGACGGAAAGGCCGTCGAGCCTGCCGTTACCGTCACCGTAGGCGACAAGGTTCTGGTGAAGGACACCGACTACACTCTGACCTTTGAGGATAACGACAAGGCCGGCGATGCCTACGCCGTGGTCACCGCCAAGGAAGATTCCGGCTACACCGGCTCCGTTCGTGTGAAGTTCACCATTAAGGAGGCCCCCAAGGCTCCGGAGTACACCATCACCAAGGGCAGCGGCGCCAAGTGGACCCTGAAGAGCACCAAGGCCCTGAGCTTCACCGCCAGCGGCGACTTTGACAAGTTCGTGGGCGTGTCCGTGGACGGCAAGCGCATCAGCGAGAGCCAGTACACCGCGAAAAAGGGCAGCACCGTCATCACCCTGAAGAGCGCCTACCTGAACACCCTGAAAACCGGCGAGCACACCATCACCATTCACTTTGACGATGGCAAGGCCGAGGGCAGCTTCACCATTCTGGACGCTTCCAGTGACAACCCCAACACCGGCGACGGCATCCACCTGTGGACCGCGCTGCTGTTCGTGTCCCTGACCGGGCTTGTCGGCGCGGGCTACGCGGTGAGCAAGAAGATCTGGAAGTAACGACGCAATACACGCGAATGAGGCGGGCCAAATGGCCCGCCTTTGTTTATTGACGCACCGAGTTCCCCTCAGATTCTGTACGCAAGAAGTATGTCAAATACTGTATCCAGTTGACGGAGCGCCCCCTTCGTGGTACAATGAGGCGAAAAAGCTGGAAAGCTGTCGCAAAGAGGTGCTGTCATGAGACTTCGAAATACCTGCCAACCCGCCCGGAAATACATCCTGTATTTCGCGTTGGCCATTTATTCTTTGGAGCAGGTCTTGTTCTTTTCGGACGTTTTTCCCTTCGGCGTGGGAACTGAAAAAGTTCTCAAGCTCCTTTATGTTTTGGCAATCGCCGTAGTATTCCTGCTTCAGGATTATTCCCCGAAAATGTATCTTGCCTATGGCCTTCTGGGTGCCGCCTGCGTTCTTACGCGCCTTGGCTCCGGTCTGATGTTCTGGGTCTATTCCGTAATTACGATTCTTGCCCTGCGGCAGGAGGATATTTCGGATGTGTTCCGGTTTCTCCGGTGGTGCCTCACCATTTCTCTGCTGATTCTTGCGCTGGCCTTCGCTGCGAAATATTTTCAGGGGCAGCGGCAATTCGTTGAAATTGACAATGTGGGCAGGCGGCGGGTTCGGCTTGGCTTTCTGCACGCGAATTCACTTTCCACTTACTTTTTTAATCTAATGCTTCTGTGGGTCTGGGAAAAATACGAATCCATCGGCCCCAGGGCCATTGGCGGTCTGCTGCTTACTACAGTGGCGATGTATCTGCTGACGGACAGCAGAACGGCTTTCCTGTGCGAAATGCTTCTGTGCCTGATGATCGTACTGGCGAAATACGGCGGAAAGGCCGCGGGGCTGCTGCACTTTGGCGCGAGATGGGCAGCCCCTGCCGCGGCGGTATTCATGCTGGCGTGCTCCGTGCTGTGGCTGGCGCCCAACCGCAGTCCCTTTGTAGTAAAGGTGAACCGGCTTCTGAGCACAAGAGTGTATTTAAGCGCGTACGCGGTGAAACACTTTGGATTTACCCTTTTTGGCCAGTCCATGCCCCTGGACCCTGTCACGGTATCGCCGGAGTGGCCCACTCCCTTCTTCACACTGGACTGTGCCTACAGCTTCTTCTGCTGCTGTATTGGCGCAATCTGGCTGATTCTCATCTGCGTCAGCTTCCATAAGCTGGCAAAGCGACGTGACCTAAGAATCAGCATCTTCCTGATTCTGTGGGCGCTGTACAGCGTGTCAGAGTCCCTTACGCTCTATGTGTACTTCTTCTCGCCGCTGCTGCTGATCAGCATTCTGTTCCGGCCTTCTTCGCCGGAAGCCGGGCTGACCGACCAGAGGCAGCCAGGTGAACCGGTATGAAAAAATAACATTCATCCGCATCCGGTGCCCGGTCAGGGCACCGGATGGTTTTCTTTGCGTCCTTTCGAGCCCTTTATTCATTCCATAGTATCTATTCAGTCGCCCCATGATTAGAGAATTATCCACAGGCAAAATGACGAATAGAAAATGATATAAAAAAGTACCGTCTTCCCTCCAACGCCAAAA
>JALFXH010000106.1 GCA_022786965.1 Clostridiales bacterium | reverse complement strand
GGTGCGGTGAATGATCAGGGCATTGGCGGTTTTTGGAATGTTCCGCTCGTTCACCAGATAGGATTGCAGGGTATTGTAATACTGGGTGCCATGTTTCCGGTCATAGCGCAGAATCGTCAGAAGGGAATGATCCGCCAGCATTTTCGCGGGAATCTCCTGGGTGGCCCTGCCGCGGATATAGTGCAGGGCGCACTCGGAAAAGGGCACAATCCACTGGCTGCTGTTTTCCTCTACAATGTATTGCAGGGCGATGTCCGCCTGCCGGAAGCCCACGGCAATGTGGTGGATGTTATCCACCGGGTTGGAGATGCCCACATACATACAGCTGTCCCGGACCAGGGGCGCCAGAATCTGGCGCACCGCGTGCTGATCGGTGCCGGGCCGGGAGAGATTGATCACCACGCAGAGCATTTTCTGGTAGTTAAAGCTGAAATATCCCTGAATCTGGGAGGCCAGGGTGTTATTCAGCGCCTTGTCCGAGCGGATGGAGAGGGCTTCGCTCTGGTTGCGGATCTTCAAACACAGATAGCTGTCCAGGGGTGTCCAGTCCAGAATGCTCAGCGTTGTCTGCAAATCCCGGTTGTCCACAGCGACGCCGGACAGGAGGTCGATAAAGGTGTCCTCCAGTCCCCAGTAACGGCGGCTGGAATCCATATCGTCATGCTCGATGAGCTTGACGGCGTAGCGGGCTAGATATTCCGCCGCCTGATACTGCCCCGGCAGCAGCGCAGAGCCGATCTCGTTGATCAGCATCCGCCCGCAGTACACGTTATTGCTGAACAGGTTCACATACAGGCTTCGCATGGTGTAGGGATACTGCTCGTTGTCCCAAAGGCCGGCGGTGCGGTATTCCAGGGTTTTCTGGTAGTTTTCGTCGTACTTGAACTCGTTGATCAGCCACAGGGGGATGTACAGCTTTCCGGTTCGCTCGTTATACTCGAATTTCAGCATTCCCTCCACCTTGGACGACAGGGCAATCACCGAAAACATATTATCGTGGATATAGATGGGGTTCTGGAAAAAGGCGCTGCCGGCACGGCACAGGTCCGTCAGGGTGCCGCCGCTGGTGACAATCTGATTCAGCTGGGACTCAAAATCCCGATACCGCTGAAAAATGGATACGATCTCGTTGAGCACCTCATAGGCCGGACGGCGAAGGCCGCAAATGTGGGGCGCCCTGCCGGGCAGGTCATCCCAGGCAAGATACCGGAAGACATCCACGGGGAAATTCCCCGCCATCCCCTCCGGAATCAGGTAGAGAACATCCTGCCGCAGATCCTTCTGACCGCAGTAGACCTGGCAGCACCGCAGGCAGGGGGTATCTCCCGCCGTTTCCAGCGTAAAGTCCCAGAGCATCTCTTCCAGCGGGTCCGCGATCATCCGGATGCTCAGCAGCATGGCGTCTTCCGCCGGGTTCAGGTTCGTGTTCATTGTCCACCTCCCATGTGAAGATTGGGTTATTGTGTCTATTGTATCCTAGAAAATGAGGAAATGCAATAGTGACAAATAAATAAAATAAGGAATTTATGAGTTTTATAAGGTTCTATTTGACAACTGCACCCCCCGTATGTATGATTATCTTATCCAATTTGCACAAATAACACGCTCATGAACGACAATGCGGCGGTGCGGTCAATCCTTATGATTGAGTAAGCACGCACCGAAACAGGAAAGGATGGACGGCCTGATGAAAACCCTTTCGGATTACTCGGTCAAGACATGGATTCGCTTCGTGCTGTTCTCGGTGTTTGGCGTATTCGCGTTTTTTATCAATTTCCGCCTGCCCGAGTACCAGTTCACCATCGGCGCTTGGCAATGGGGAAAGGTGGCCGCCCAGTCCAATGTGCTGGTGTCCCACTTCACCAACTTCCTGAAGGCCGCGCTGTACACCGGCAATTTCAAGGCCATGCCCTTCGTGGTCTGGGCCATCGGCGTGTACAGCATCGTGGACCTGTTCGTTCTTCGGCCCAATAAGTTCTGGCATACCACCAAGGTTGCCGCCGCCTTCGCCGTCTTCAAGATCATCGGATTCATCCTCCTTTCCTTCCTGGTGGTGAACATCTACTTTGGCGTTCATCCCGCCTGGATGGGCTGGTTCTTCAACGGCGTGGATTCCCTGGGCGGCAAGAGCATCGGCACCTTCATCATGGACAACATCCTGGTCACCATCTGCATCAGCATTCCGGCGGCGTCGCTGTTCCTGCCCCTGCTGGTTGACTACGGTCTGGTGGAATTCGTGGGCGTGCTGGTCCGCTCCATCATGCGCCCCGTGTTCAAGCTCCCGGGCCGGGCCGCCGTGATAATGGTTTCCGCCTTCCTGGGTAACTTCTCCGTGGGCCACATCGCCATCAACGACCAGTACAAGCAGGGCCGTATGACTGAGCGGGAGGCCGTGGTGATTGGAACCAGTATGTCCACCGTTTCCGTGGGCTTCCTGCTGGCCCTGGCCAACATCAGCGGCCTGACCAACGCCAGCCTCTGGGGCAAGAGCTACTGGAACCTGTACTTCTGGATCGCTTTCCTGGTGACCCTGCTGGTGACGCTGGTAGGCGTGCGGATTCCGCCCCTGAGCCGGGTGCCGGACAACTACTACGAGGGCGTCAAGCCCGATCCGGAGCAGCCCATTAAGAAGAATCTCCTGCGCAGCGCTCTGCGGGAGGGCATGAATCAGGCTCAGACCCAGGCCCATCTGGGCAAGCGCATCGCCTACATCATGAAGGAGACCATCGGCGTTCTGGGCACCGTGGCTTCCGGCACCGCCTTCTTCGCCACCTTCGGCGTGGTGCTCTATTCCTTCACCCCCATCGTGGAATGGCTGGGCTACTTCTTCCGGCCCCTGTTCATGCTCTTCGGCTTCCGGGGCGAGGAGCTGACCATCGCCTCCACCGGCGCGGTCATCTCTCTGGTGGAAGTCACAGTCCCCGCCCTGCTGGTTGCCGTGGGAAGCTGGAGCATGCGGCTGCGCTTCGTGCTGGCGGTGATTCCTGTCAGCTCCATCATCTTCCTGGCCAGCTTCGTTCCCTGCCTGATGGCCACCGATGTGCCCGTCAAGTTCAGCCACATTATGATCATCTGGCTGGAGCGCATGATTCTGTCCGTGCTCATCGCCGGCCTGTTCGCCATGCTCCTGTTCCCCGCGGGAATGGTAGCTTAAGATGATGCCTTCCCCCGGGGGGAAGGTGGCCCGGCGATAGCCGGGTCGGATGAGGAACAGCGACATTTTATTCCTTTTTTGCAGTTCAGACAAAGTACGTAGACTTACCAATTGCAATTTTTAGTGAAGTGCCCGCAAATCAGAACATATCGCCGATCCTCATCAGTCTCGCTTCGCTCGACAGCTTCCCCCCGGGGGAAGCCATAGGCGAGCCCCATCCGTATCAAACCATATTTTTCGCGCCACGCGCGATCAATAAAAAAGCTTGGAGGTTATTCTTATGAAAGACACGCAGAACACCCCGGAAGCTCAGAAAAAGGAATTGAGCTTCTCCCTGAAGTATCTGTTCGGTGTTGGCGACGCGGGCTTCAACCTGATGAGCAACATTGAGACATTCTACTTCATGACCTTCCTGACGGACCTGGCCGCTTTCAGCCCCGCCATCGCGGGCCTCATCAACTCCGTCTTCTCCATCGTTGACGCCTGCCTGTCCTGGATCTACGGCGGCATCCTCAATGGCACCAAGGCGAAGAAGTGGGGCCGCTACCGCTCCTGGCTGATTCTGGTGCCCTGGATCGTCCCCTTCCTGTACGCCTTCCAGTTCATCCGTGTCAGCGACAATGAGATGCTGTCCGCTGTGATCATCATTGCCGCAGCCATCGCCTCCCACGTTGTCTGGAACATCGGCTACGTTGCCAACGCCACCCTGGTTTCCGTGGTTGGCAAGACCGCCGAGGACCGGGCCACCCTGGCTTCCTCCCGCGGCACCTGGAACAACATCGGCTCCCTGCTGTTTAGCTATCTGGGCCTGCCTCTGGCTACCCTGCTGGCCGGCTTCGTGGGCGAGACCAACAAGTTCGCCGCCGCCGCTTTCTGCCTGGGCATTCTGATGGTTCTGGGCTACTACGCGCACTTCAAGATGACCGAGGGCTACGAGGAAATCGAGACCGACGGCAACGCCAAGGCCAACGCCGCCAAGGTTTCCATCCCCGATATGTTCAAGTCCCTGTTCGCAAATCCCCAGCTGATGATCCTGATGGTAGCCGACCTGTCCAAGTGGTGCGTGAAGTTCGTCACCGCCGCCGCTGCCATTTACTACTTCCGTGACGCCATGGGCAACCCCGGCCTCATGACCCCCTACCTGCTGGCCATCGGTCTTGCCGCCATCGTCGGCTCCTACGCCACCCGTTACATGGCCAAGGCTCTGTCCAACCGCACCACCGCCATCATCGCCTTCATCGGCATGGCTGTGGCTCTGGCTCTGATTTACGTCTTCTACACCAGCGCGTTTGTCGTCATCGCTCTGATGACCGTGGCCCAGTTCTTCTACGGCGTGGCTTACTCCATCAGCCCCGCTCTGTACGGCGATACCGTGGTTTACACCACCTGGAAGACCGGCAAGAATGCCGCCGGCTGGATCATGGGCCTGCAGAACCTGCCCCTGAAGGTTGGCGTGTTCATGCGTGGTACCATCGTCGCCGCCTGCCTGGCCGCTGTGGGCTGGCAGAAGGGCATTGTCCTTGAGGGCGCTGCCCGTCAGGGTATGACCGTTGCTCTGGGTCTGGTTCCCGCCATCCTGTGCGCCATCGGCGCCGTCCTGCTGATCGTCGGCTACAAGCTGACCCGTGAGAAGATCGCGGAGTGCCAGGCTGCCATCAACGCCAAGTAATTGCTAATACTCTCCTTGCCATGCGTGTCTGTGGGAAACCGCAGGCACGCGTGGCAGCGAGGTTTCCTTATGACGGATTTTCAAATAGACCAATATCTGAAACGCATTGGGGCGGAGCGGCCCCATGACTTGTCGCCCCAGTCCCTGATGGCGCTGACCCGCGCCCATCTGGAGCAGGTTCCCTTCGAGGTTCTGGAGATGACCGAGGCCCACACGGAGCCTTCTCTGGAGCCGGAGGCGTTGTTCGAAAAGATCGTAACGAACCGTCGGGGCGGCTACTGTTTTGAACTCAATAAGCTCTTTTTTCTGTTGCTGGAAGCGCTGGGCTTTTCCTGTTATCCCGTAGGCGTTCGGGTGCTTATGGGCAGACCGGAGCCGAGAGCCATTTCTCACCGGGGCATCGTGGTGTGCTTCGGCAGCGAAAAATGGTACTGCGACGTGGGCTTTGGCGGACAAGGCCCCAAGGGCATTCTGTCTCTGTCGGATTCCGGCGTCCAGGCCCTGACCTATGAGTCCTTCCGGGTGCTCCGGGAGGATAGCGGCAGCTATGTTATCGTCTATCTGGACGGTGAAACCCAGACGAGAATGCTGAAATTCCGGGACGAGCTTTGGCTGGACGTGGATTTTGCCCTGCTGAACGGCTACTACGGAAGTCACAGCCGCTCCCCCTTTATCCAGAGAAAAATCCTCTATCTGTGCCGTCCCCAGGGCTGGATTTCCCTGGTGGGAGACACCTTTACCGAATTCCGCTGCGGAACGGCCACAGCGCGCACCGTGACGGAAGCGGAAGCCAGAACTCTGGTAAAAACCCAATTTGGACTGCACATCCCGCAATGGGATTGAAGTAAATCAGACATTTTATGGAGGAAGAATTATGTTAACCAAACGACAGAACCTTCTGGAAACCATTCATGGCGGACATCCCGACCGCTTCGTGAACCAGTATGAAGCCTTTGCCATGCAGATTCCCAACGGCTTCTCGATCCACAACCCCGCGCCCAAGCCCGGCCAGCACAACGTGGTCAATGCCTGGGGCGTCACCCGTTCCTGGCCCGACGGCACTCCCGGCGCTTTCCCTGTCCACACCCCCGACAAAATTGTCATCAAGGACGTTGAGGAGTGGCAGAAATATCTGAAGGTGCCCCAGGTGGTTTACGACGCCCAGGTCTGGGAGCCCTTCATCGAGGCTGCCGAGAAGGTGGACCGCAACGAGTACTTTGTCACCTCCGCTGTGTTCCCCGGCATTTTTGAGCAGAGCCACTACCTGATGGAGATTCAGAACTGCCTGATGGCCTTCTACGAGTATCCCGATGAAATGCACGAGATTCTCGACGTCATCACCCAGTTTGAGCTGGATCTGGCCGCCGAAATCTGCAAGTACATCAAGCCCGACGCTCTGTTCCACCACGACGACTGGGGCAGCCAGCAGTCCACCTTCCTGTCCCCCGCCATGTTCCGGGAGTTCATCAAGCCCTGCTACGAGAAGGTTTACGGCTACTACAAGGCCCACGGTGTGGAGCTGATCATCCATCACTCCGATTCCTACGCCGCCACCCTGGTTCCCGACATGATCGACCTGGGCATCGACATCTGGCAGGGCGTCATGACCTGCAACAACATCCCCGAGCTGATCAAGCAGTACGGCGGCAAGATCAGCTTCATGGGCGGCATCGACAGCGCCACCATCGACTACCCCGGCTGGACGGTTGCGGACGTTGAGAGAGAGGTTGACCGCGCCTGCCGTGAGTGCGGCAAGCTGTACTTCATCCCCGGCGCCTCCCAGGGTCTGGCTGTGTCCACCTTCCCCGGCGTTTACGAGGAGACCACCCGTCAGATCGATCTGGCAAGCAAGCGTTACTTCTGAGAGCGTGGGCGTAAGCGCGATATTTCGGAGAAGTAAATCCGTCAAATCGCGGCTCATAGCCGGTCAGCGTGATTCCAAAGGGGCTGCCTGACGGAACGTAAAAGCGCGAAAAAAGAACTGTCATTTCGAAGCCAATGACCAATGTCACGGGTTCGGAATGACAGTTTTCTTTATTCTGTTGGGCGTGCAGGCAGTTTTCCCATGCACAAATATGCTCTGGAAAGCAGACTTGAATTTCCGGGATTCAGGCCGGAAAGACTGTCCGGTTTTAATCGCGTATTCGGATCAGAGTACCTCGAACTTATACCCAACGCCCCAGACGGTTTTCAGGCTCCAGTTTGCATCCACATTCTCCAGCTTTTCCCGCAGCCGCTTAACGTGGACGTCCACGGTACGGCTGTCGCCGAAGTAATCGAAGCCCCAGACCTCGTCAAGCAGCTGGTTGCGGGTGTAGACCCGGTTGGGGGAGGAGGCAAGATAGTATAACAGCTCCATCTCCTTGGGGGGCGTGTCGATTTTTTTGCCGTCTACAATCAGCTCGAAGGCATCCATGTCGATGGTCAGCTTGTCGAACACCAGCCGGCGGGCCTTCTTCTCCGTGGTGACGCCGGTACTGCGGCGCAGCACCGCCTCAATCCGGGCCAGTACCTCCTTCATTTCGAAGGGCTTGGTGATGTAGTCGTCGGCGCCGGATTTTAGGCCATTTACCTTGTCGTCTGTCTCGCCTTTGGCGGTTAACATAATAATGGGGGTCTGGGACTCGGCCCGGATGGCCTTGCACACGGCCCAGCCGTCCATGACGGGCATCATCACATCCAGCAGCACCAGGTCCGGCTTGATAGCCCGGAATTTGGCAAGGCCCTGTCCGCCGTCGGCGGCCACGGTGACGGCGTAGCCCTCCTTTTCCAGATACATTTGCAGCAGCTCCGCGATATTGTGATCATCTTCCGCGATAAGTACCGATACAGCCATACTGGGTTCCTCCCTAAGTTTCCTTTTTTCCTATTATAGCGAATCCAGCCGAAGAAACATGAATAATTTGTAAAGAATACTACCCCAATTTGTGAACATGAAAAAGGGGTTGCAATTGCGGGGCGGAAACGGTATTATTGTAACTGTAGGGCGGCAATGCCCTCCCCTTTGGGGAGGGTGGCCGAGCGTATGCGAGGTCGGGAGAGGTGTACCTCTTCCGTCACGGCTGCCGCCGTGCCACCTTCCCCAGAGGGGAAGGCACTTTTCCGGGTAAGGAGCAATTTATGGTAATTGAATTATTGAAGGCCGTACTCTTCGGCATTGTGGAGGGCGTGACGGAGTGGCTGCCCATTTCCTCCACGGGGCACCTGATTCTGCTGGACGAGTTCATCACCCTGAATATGACCGACGCGTTCAAGAGTATGTTTGACGTGGTGATTCAGCTGGGCGCCATCTTAGCCGTCATTGTGCTGTTCTTCCACAAGCTGAACCCCTTCGCCCCCAGCAAATCCGGGGAGGAAAAAAAGCAGACATGGCAGTTGTGGTTTAAGGTTGTCGCCGCCATCATCCCCTCGGGCATCGTGGGCGTGCTGTTTGACGACTGGATGGAGGAGCACCTGCACAACGGCATCGTGGTGTCCATTGCCCTCATCGTCTACGGTATTGCCTTCATTCTGGTGGAGCGCCGGAACACCCGGGGAAAATTTGAGAAGATTTCCACAAAGGATGGCCCCACAGTCGTGAGACTCACGGACAACAAAGTGAATAATGTGTATGACATTACTTACAAGACAGCCCTGATGATCGGCCTGTTCCAGTGCCTGAGCCTGATTCCCGGCACCTCCCGGTCCGGCTCCACCATTCTGGGCGCGATTTTAATCGGCGTGGGCCGGTCTGCCGGCGCGGAGTTCAGCTTCTTCATGGCGATCCCCACCATGCTGGGAGCTTCGGCCATTAAGGGGCTTAAATTCCTCCTGTCCGGGGTCAGCGCCACGGGCACGGAGATTGGCGTGCTGGTGGTAGGCTGCGTGGTATCCTTCATCGTGAGCCTGCTGGTCATCAAGGGGCTGATGCAGTATGTGCGCAGTCATTCCTTCTCCGCCTTCGGCGTGTACCGCATCGTGCTGGGCATTATCGTATTGGCGTACTTTGCTTTGTTTGCGTAACAGGTTATATGCCCTCCCCTTTGGGGAGGGTGGCCGAGCGTCAGCGAGGTCGGGAGAGGGAATCCTCTTCCGTCACGGCTGCCGCCGTGCCACCTTCCCCAGAGGGGAAGACTTTGAAATAGAAATAAGGAGGCACACCTATGGACTACACATTAGAAAACGAATACCTGAAGGTCACAATCACCACCTCAGGCGCCCAGGTCAAAAGCGTGATCCGCAAATGCGACGGCGTGGAGCATATGTGGCAGGCGGACAAGGCGGTCTGGGGCTATCACGCTCCCATTCTGTTCCCCCACTGCGGCAAGGTGGTAAACGGCGAAATCAAGGCCAAGGGCAAAACCTATCAATCCGGCCAGCACGGCTTTGCCCGTCTGATGGAGCACAGCTTTGTGGACCAGAGCCGGGACACCCTGGTGCTGGAGCTGTGCGCCGATGAGGAAACCCGGAAGTCCTTCCCCTACGAGTTCCGGCTGGTTTCCATCTTCACCCTGGAGGGCAGCACCCTGCACCACACCCTGAGCGTGGAAAATCTGGACGAGGCCACCATGCCCTTCGGCATCGGCTACCATCCCGCTTTCGCCATTCCCTTTGACGACAAGCACACCGCCGAGGATTATGAGCTGCGGTTCTCTGAGCCGGAGTCCCCTCTGTGCGTCAACAATCTGCCCCACGGCCTGATGCACGGCAACCTCTACTACCTTGGCTCCAACATCCAGTCCATCCCCATTGACGACAAGCTCTTCGCCAACGACAGCCACTGCATGGTGAATCTGCGGTCCCAGACCCTGGGCCTGTACGAAAAGGACACGGGCCGGGCTGTGGTCTGCGACATCTCCCAGTTCCCCTACACCCTGATCTGGAGCAAGCCCGGAATGCCCAAATTCGTGTGTATCGAACCCTGGCACAGCCTGCCCTCCGCAGAAAACGGCACCACCGACTGGAACCGGAAACCCGCCGCCGCCATTCTGGCCCCCGGCGAGGAGTGGAGCTGCACCCTGAGCACGGATTTTGTCCGGTAATGGAATCATACTAATATGCGATTAAAATCAGACAGTATTTCCGGCCTAAATCGCGCTAAAATGCGTTCTCGTCCTTGATGGGCAGCAAGCCCATCTGCGTCCTCGGCCTTTTTTATCACGATTTATTCGCGGAAATCCAAGTCTACTTTCAATCGCATATTAGTATCAGAATTGCCCGTCCCGGTTTTCCGGGGCGGGCTTTCGTGTTTTTATACGGAGTTAATATGCTGGGCCGCGGCGCAAAGATGCCGCCTCGCCTTCGGGCAGGATCAGCCGGACAAGCTGTTCAGGATCATTCCGATTACCACGATGCCGATTCCCAGCATCCCGGCGGGGGTGGGCAGAGAATCGTGGAGGAACAGGATTCCCCCCAGCAGGGTGAACAGTACCTCACCGGCCTGCGTGGCCTCCACCACCGCCAGCTGCTTCGGATTGTGCCGGACCAGATTCGTGGCTTCAAAGAACAGCAGTGTGGCAATCACACCGGAAAACAGCGCCACACTCACAGACTGAATGACCTGGCCGGAGGACGGAAGCCCGTGGGTAACCAACGCGTAAACGGAGCACAGCAGCCAGAAGGGGATGCTGCACAAGGTCATTCCGAAGACACGCTGGGTCGTGGAGAACCCGGCTGGGCAGTGAACCATCATTTTTCGGTTTCCAAGGGGGTAGGATACACCCGCCAGGAGGATCAGCGCCAGCGCTTTCAGCGAGCCGGAGGATTCCATATGATCCAGATGGGGCAGCTGGAGCAGGAAGATCCCGACCAGAATGACCGCCGAAAACAGCAGATCCCTCTTTGTCCAGGGCCTCATCAACGGTCTGAACCAGGGTGCTATCTACGCGCTGATTGCTCTGGGCTATACTATGGTTTACGGCATCATCCGCATGATCAACTTTGCCCACGGCGATTTCATCATGATCGGCGCTTACACCCTGTTTTATACCATCCCGCTGATGGTGAATGCCGGAATGCCCGCGTGGATGGCGGTGATCATTGCCATCGTTGTCTGCGCCCTGGTGGGTGTGCTGGTGGAGATCCTGGCCTACAAGCCGGTGCGCAAAGCCGGTTCCATGTCCGCGCTGATCACGGCGCTGGCCATGAGTATTTTCCTAGAAAACCTGGCCATGGTGCTCTTTGGCGCCAAGCCCCACAACGTGCAGGCGATTTTTTCCCTGCCCACGGTGCGAATTGGCACCGTTGCGCTGCCGCTGAATGTGCTGCTGACCATCGCCATCGGCCTTCTCATCATGCTGGTCATGCAGTTCTTCGTAAAGAAAACCAATCTGGGCAAGGCCATGCGGGCCGTGCCTCAGGACAAAGACGCCTCCACTCTGGTAGGCATTAACGTTGACAAGATTATCACACTCACCTTTGCCATCGGCTCGGGCCTGGCGGCGGTTGCGGCACTCATGTACTGCGCCACCTACCCCCGTGTCACCAACGATATGGGCTCCATGATGGGTATGAAAGCCTTCATCGCGGCGGTGCTGGGCGGTATCGGTGTGATCCCCGGCGCCATGCTGGGCGGCATTTTAGTGGGTCTGATTGAAATATTCGAAAAATTGTTCGCCCCCGGCTGGTATGAGGCCGTCACCTACGGAACCCTGATCGTGATTCTGCTGGTGAAGCCCTCCGGCATTCTGGGTAAGAACGTGGGCGAAAAGGTGTAAGGAGGCAGGAATATGAGCAAGAAAATTCGGGTTTCCTACCTGCTGAACGCCGTAGGCGTCGTGCTGGTGTTCGCGGTGCTGAGCATCCTGTTTTCCGCTGGTGTATTCGGAACCTCGACGACCTATATTCAGGGCATCTGTACCACCGCCTGTTATACCGTTATTATGGTGGCATCTTTGAACCTGGTGGTGGGCTTTATGGGTGAATTCTCTCTGGGCCACGCGGGCTTTGTGTCCGTGGGCGCCTATGTTTCCGCCATTGTGTCCGGTTTCCTCGCCGGCAAGGGACTGCCGGATGTGGGACTGTTTCTGGTGGCCCTGCTGGCGGGCGGTCTCGCGGCAGGCATCATGGGTGTGCTGGTGGGCATCCCGGCTCTGCGTCTGCGGGGCGATTACCTGGCCATCGTGACCATGGCCTTCGCCGAAATCATCCGCGTGTGCTTCTGCAACTTTTCCATCACCGGCGGCGGCAAGACCATGAGCGGCATTTTGAAGCTTTCCACCTTCCCCCGGGCCTTCTGGGTCATGGCGGTCTGCGTTGCAATCATGTTCCTGTTTGTCAGAAGTAAGTTCGGGCGAACCATCCGGACCATCCGGGAGGACTACATCGCCGCCTCCGCCTCCGGCATCAACGTCACCTTCTATAAGGTCATGACCTTCGCCATTTCCGCCTTCTTCGCGGGCATCGGCGGCAGCATCTATGCCCACTATATGACGGCTATGATCCCCACCAACTTTAACTTTGCTTACCCGGCAGAGCTGCTGTCCGAGGTCATCATCGGCGGCACCGGCTCGCTTACCGGCTCCGTCATCGGCGCCGCGTTCCTGAGCGTGCTGCCGGAGGCCATGCGGGACTTCGCGACTTACCGGATGCTGGCCTACTCCGTGGTGCTGGTGCTGGTGATGCTGTTCCGTCCCGGCGGAATCTTCGGACGCTGGGAGTTCAGCCTGACCCGGCTGCTGGAAAAGCTCTTTTCCAAGAAAACCGTAAAGGGAGGCGTGTAGGACTATGGCAGTGGAAGCAAAAACCGTCCCTGTGCTGCGGTGCCAGAATCTGGGTATCCAGTTCGGCGGCCTGAAAGCGGTCAGCGACTTCAATATCGAGATCGGTCAGTCGGAGCTGGTGGGTCTGATCGGCCCCAACGGCGCGGGCAAAACCACGGTGTTCAACCTGATCACCGGCGTATATAAGCCCACGGAGGGCTCCTTCTACCTGAACGGTCAGCGGATGAACGGGAAGAAGACCCATCAGATTGTCCACGCGGGCATCGCCCGTACCTTCCAGAACATTCGTCTGTTCAAGAAAATGACAGTACTGGAAAACGTCAAGGCCGCCATGCTGGAGGAGCTGCCCTATGGTATGCCCCAGGCGATTTTCCGCACCAAGTCCTACTGGGCACAGGAACAGGCCGCCACGGAACGGGCCAAAGAGCTCCTCAAGGTGGTGCATCTGTCCGGCAAGGAGGATCTGGAAGCGGACAACCTGCCCTACGGCCAGCAGCGCCGGCTGGAAATCGCCCGGGCGCTGGCGACCAATATGAAGCTGCTGCTTCTGGACGAGCCCGCCGCCGGTATGAACCCCACGGAAACGGAAGACACCCGGTTCTACCACTGCAACATTAAGACCCTGAACCTGCTGCCCAGTGTTATGACCGCCCAGCGGGCCAAGTGCGCGGGCTTCGCCGAAACCGTGTTCCATCGTGGTGAAATCGTGACGGAATGCGCCCACTCCAACGTCTCTGTGCTGAAGGACGGCGTGTTCTACTCCCATCCCAATGACGAGTTCATCCTCCGGGGCATTGCCAAGACCCACATGATTCAGGCCTGCTACCGGCTGGGCATTCCGGTAATGGAAAAGCCCTTCACCTTCGAATTCCTGAAAAACGCGGATGAGATCATCGTGACCTCGTCCTCCAACTTCTGCCTGCACGCAAGCTCTCTGAACGGCGCGCCGGTGGGCGGAAAAGATCCCGCCACGCTGAAGGCCATTCAGGACGAGGTTCTGCGGGAATTCTACGATTACACCGGCTGCACCAGCCTGGAGGGCTGAAATTGGAATTTGTCGGTTTGACATCCACCCTGTAGGGGCGGGTCAATGACCCGCCCTTCGGCGTCAGCCGCTAACGGGGAACGGCCGCTTCGCGGAAGGGCGGGTCAATGACCCGCCCCTACAGTACCACGGAACGATACCGAGCAAAACCCAATGGCGTTACGATTTCATAAAGCCTGTGCACGCATTGCCCGCGGGGGTACCCCCGCACATTCCCATTTATCTGCTTTTGCAAACGCGGTTGGCATAACAAGAAATACAATTTCATATCATCGGATGACTGGCTCAGGAGAGCTCCGAACACGGACGCCGAAGGGGAAAGCAGAAACTCTCAGGCAAAAGGACTGTGCCATGACGGTATTCTGTAGAGTGTGGGGATCCACACACCGAAGGTGCAACCGGATTTTCCGGGAATCTCTCAGGTTTTCAGCAGAAGCGCAAAGTGTCGCAGACATTTTGCGCTTTTTCTGTTGCCGGAAAGGAGTATCACAACATGATCATTACAAAGAAAAAGCCCCCGGAGGAACTGCTTGCCATGCTGGAAGGCGTGAAAAAAGTGGCGATTGTGGGCTGCGGCAGCTGCGCGACTTCCTGCCAGACCGGCGGTGAAAAAGAGATCGCGGAAATGAAACGGTTTCTGGAAGAAAACGGCATGGAGGTTGTCGCCACGGTACTGCCGGCAGAGTGCTGCCACAAGCTGCTGGTAAAGAAGGACACCAAAATCTTGCGAACCTGCGGCGCGGAGGCCATTGTGGGAATGGCCTGTGGCGACGGCGTGCAGACCGTGGCGGACAACATCCCTCTTCCCGTCTATCCGGCGAACAATACCCTGTTCTTGGGACAGGTGGAGCGGGTGGGCATTTTCACTGAGTACTGCCGGATGTGCGGCGACTGCGTGCTGGGCCAGACCGGCGGCATCTGCCCCGTGACCCGCTGTGCCAAGGGCCTGACCAATGGTCCCTGCGGCGGGCAGAAAAACGGAAAATGCGAGGTTGACCCCAATAATGACTGCGCCTGGGTGCTGATCGCCAAGCGCCTGGCGGAAATCGGTCAGGAGCGGCGGCTATTTGAATCCCGCCCGGATAAGGGCCACGCCATTACCGCCCATCCGGGACATCTTAACTTAAGGGAGGGAACAAAATGAGTTTGCTGCAAAAGGCATTGGAATCCGGAACCTTCGCGGTGACAGCAGAGATAGCCCCACCCAAGGGTTCGGATTTTTCGGGTGTGCTGGAGACTGCAAAGCTGCTGGCCGGGACGGTGCACGGCATCAATGTGACCGATATGCAGTCCGCCTGCCTGAAAGCATCCTCTTTAGGATTGTGCATACAACTGAAACAGGCAGGCGTGGAGCCGATTTTGCAGGTGACAGGCAGAGACCGGAATCGCATGGCGATTCTGGCGGATATGCTCAGCGCGGCTTCCTTCGGCATTGACACCATGCTGGCGCTGACGGGGGACCATCCGGTGGTGGGCGACTGCCGGGAGGCAAAGCCTGTGTACGATCTGGACTCGGTGGGAATTTTGCGGATGCTGTCCCGGGTGGAGGAAACCGGCTGCGACTGCGGCGGCAATCCCCTGACCGGCCTCGCTCCGAAATTCTTCAAGGGCGCGGCGGTGACCCCGGTTTACGAGCCTATGGTGCTGCAAATTGCCAAGCTGCGGCAAAAGGTGGACGCCGGCGCCCAGTATATCCAGACCCAGGGCGTTTTCGATACGGAGAGCCTGAAACGGTTTCTGGACGCGGTGGATCAGGCCGATATTCATGTGCCCATCATGGCGGGCATTATCCCCCTGAAATCCGCCGGAATGGCAAAGTACATGAATGAAAACGTACCCGGCATTGCCGTGCCCCAGACCCAGATTGACGCCCTGGAAGCCGCTGCCGGGGAAGGAAAGCGCACCGGCGTCAAGGGCCTGCCGGGAAAGCTGGGCTGTGAGCTGGCGGCGGAACTGATCGGAAAAATCAAGGAAGAAGGCCTGTGCGCCGGTGTGCATATCATGGCAATCGGCGCGGAGGCAAACATTCCCGGAATCCTGCAAACTGCCGGAATCGGATAAACGAAAAGGAGCGATGAACATGAGCGAATTAAAACGCACCCCCCTTTACGATGCCCATGTGGCGGCGGGAGCCACCATGGTGGATTTTGGCGGATGGGAAATGCCCATCCAGTATCCCGAGGGCATTGTGGCGGAGCATCTGTATGACCGAAAGCACTGCGGCATTTTCGACGTATCCCACATGGGGCGTCTGATTGTGGAAGGCCCGGATCGGCTGGCGTTCCTGCAAAAAGTGCTGTCCAGCAACGCATCGGCCCTGGTTCCCGGACGGGCGCAATACTGCATGATTCCCGACGAGACCGGCGGCGCGGTGGACGATGCCTACCTGTATATGTTTACCGAGGACAATTATATGGTGGTGGTCAACGCCTCCAACACCGACAAGGATTTGGAGCACTTCGCAAAATACCTGCCGGACTATGACTGCCGCATCACCAACATTACCGACACCTATTCCTCCATTGCCGTACAGGGTCCCGATTCAGAGAAGATTTTGAAGGTTCTTTCCGGCGGCGCGGAAATCACCGGCCCCAAGAAGAATGACTTAAATGAATTGACTATGGAGGGACATACCGTCCGGGTTTCCAAGACCGGCTACACCGGCGATCCTCTGGGCTGGGAGCTGTTCATTGATGCCAAGGACGTGGTCTGGCTGTGGAACCGGCTGATGGAACTGGGGGCGAAGCCCACCGCTCTGGGCGCCCGGGACACCCTGCGGCTGGAAGCGGGTCTGCCCCTGTACGGCCATGAGCTGGGTACGGATCACAGCGGCGCGGAAATCCCCATTTTCGCGGTGTCTCTTGCTAAATTCGCCGTGAGCTTCGCGGAGGAAAAGGGGGATTTCGTCGGAAAGGCGCTGCTGCTGGCCCAGAAGGAGGGCGGCACCCCGAAAAAAGTGTTCCAGGTGGAGCTGCGGGACCGGGGCGTCATGCGGGGCGGCATGGACGTATACCGGGATGGTGTCCATGTGGGTTGGATCACCTCCGGCACCATGGTGCCTTACTACAACTTTGATGAAGAAGGCAATATTTTGGATACCACCGGCAAGCGCGCCATCGGCTTTGCCTATCTCGACAGCTCCGTCACCAAGGAAGATACTCTGGAAGTGGACGTCCGGGGCAAAAAGCTGAAAGCCGTGGTCGTTTCCCGCCATATGCGTCAGGATCTGCCGCCCTACGGCGTCCCGGTGCTGTAAAAAGGAAACAGAGACGGATAAATTGGAACTTGGCGTATCAAAGCCTTCCCCTTTGGGGAAGGTGCCCCCGCAGGGGGCGGAAGAGGGCGGTACTACTTTCGATGCACAGCAAAGGTTCAGCGAAAAGGTGTTTACCTCTTCCGACCTCGCTTACGCTCGGCCACCTTAATGAATAGAGGTATGATTGCCACCGGCAATCATTGGCATTGCAGATTCGCTGCGCGGAGCACCACCCCAAAGGGGAAGGCATTCGCGCGGTAAATTCCAATTTGCCTTTCTGAACAACTCAAAATAAACAATACATTTTTGGAGGTAATTCTTATGTTGTATCCTGCTGATCTGAAGTATTCCAAGACCCACGAATGGGTGGACGTGGCTGGCGGTGTCGCCATCGTGGGCATCTCCGACTTTGCTCAGGACGCTCTGGGCGATGTGGTATTCGTGAACCTGCCCGTTGTGGGTGACGAGGTGGTTGCCGGCGAGAGCTTCGGCGATGTGGAGTCCGTCAAGGCGGTTTCCGACCTGATCTGCCCGGTCAGCGGCATCGTCTGCGCCGTCTACGAGGAGCTGGACGACGCCCCTGAGAATCTCAACAAGGACCCCTACGGCGCCTGGATTATCAAGGTCAAGGACATCACCGGAGAAGAAGAACTGCTGGACGCCGCCGCCTACGAGGCCTTCTGCGCCGAGGAGGGCTGAGCATGGCAAGCTACGTTCCCTCCACTAAGGAGGAACGGCAGGAGATGCTGTACACCGTGGGTGTCAGCGACTACCGGGAGCTGTACCGGGATGTGCCTGCCGAAATGTATCTGGAAAAGGGACTGAACCTGCCTGACGGCATGAGTGAACTGGAAGTTCGCCGGAAGATGGCCGCCATGGCAGCAAAGAACAAGGTGTTCTCCACCGTCCTCCGGGGCGCGGGCGCCTACGACCACTATATCCCCAGCATTGTCAAGTACATCCCCGCCAAGGAGGAATTCCTCACCGCCTATACCCCCTATCAGGCGGAGATGAGTCAGGGTATTTTGCAGTCCATCTTTGAGTATCAGACGGATATCTGCGAGCTGACGGGCATGGATGTGTCCAACGCCTCTGTCTATGACGGCGCCACCGCCGCCGATCTGTTCCCCCGCTGCGCCCATGTGGAGACGGTTGTCTGCTTAGGTGGGAAAAAGTAACCGACAGACTGAAAATCTCCGTCAGCACATCGGATTTGGAAATGAATGTGGGTTTTATTCCCACCAATGACGACATTTGCTCCTTTGTGGAAGAAAACTACGGGTTTAAGGTTCATTCAGCCTATATTGGGCAAGTAAAAGCAAAGCTGGGAATCAGGGAACACGAAAACTACCACGATTCCCATACCAGTCCTCGAAAACTGTGCGTGTGTCCCGAAGAAAAAGAAGCTGCTATCATAGGAGCATTAGCGCATTTCGGTTTCATTTAGCAACAAATAAATTCGGGGCTGTTGTCGAACAGCCCCGTTTTTCTATTGCTCTGTCATGCTGAACTACTGCTTGACTACAAATTCAATGGTATAGTTTCTGCCAACCGCTGGGTCAGATTGAATTAGGCGTGCAAGAATATCCTCAGCATTTTTCTGTGCTTTCTCCAGCAGACCATTTTCTATGGCTCTTTTCTTCATTGCATCTTCGGTTTTTGCATCAAATTTTACTTTGTCACTTACCGAGATATTATTAATAATATTGTCCTTCTCGTAGAGAACGTCAACGCTGTCACTGTCGATTGAATATGACAGAATCTTTGCAGCGGGCAGTGTGACCAAAATCGTCTTTTCTGTTTCATCCACTTCGATGTTGACTTGTTCCAAGTCAACACCAGCCTTAATTTCACCGCTCCATCTAAGAATAAATGATTTCTCTGTAAAGGGGATATTCCAGTTTTTTATCTGCTTAGAATCGCTAAACTCAGCCGCATCCGTAAACATATACTCAAAGGTTGCCAGTTCAGCGATGCTCTTAATCTCACTATGAATTATGTCCAAATTGATTTTGGGCGAGACTGGATCAACGATGAAAGGGGAGTCTTTCCACATCTCCAACTCATTTTTCAGTTCGGCAATTTCGGCTTGTGCCTTTTTGTTTGCCTGACTTCTTCCAGATAGCCAAGACACTGTGACAGCAATCAGTACTACCAAGATCACGGCAACACCAGAAATCAACTTCTTTTTGAATCGGCTTTTCTTCGCAAGGCGAACCAGTTCTTTTTGCAATTCTTTGTTTTCTTCTGCCGTAGCATCCATGAGTTCCATATTCATCCCTCTTTCTTTTTTGTCGGTAGCGAAGCCGCCCCTAATATAGCCTTTGTTTTTCCCGCGAATGACAGCAACTACCGATACCAACTCCGTGGTTAATTCTATCATATCAAAACTGTTATCACAAGACTTAATTCGACATGTTTCTCACGATTGTGCACAAAATCACACCGCCCAAATAGCAAAGTGCATCAGCCCGCAGGTTGGTGTGTTTTGCTATTTGGGTGGCTTGCGGGCGGGGCATTGCCGGCGGACAGTTTTTTGGAAAAAATGCAAAAATTTGCAAGAATTTATTTGCAATTTTTTGACAGATATGTTATACTGTTTCAGTCAAACTCGGACAGTCGAAATTTATAATCATACAGGCGGTTTTGGCACGTCTGAAGATAGGAAAGGGGTAATTTCACGAATGTCTCATAAGTACGTTTATCTGTTCACCGAGGGCAACGGCAAAATGCGGGAGCTCCTGGGCGGCAAGGGCGCGAATCTGGCGGAAATGACCAACATCGGTCTGCCTGTCCCCCAGGGTTTTACTATTTCTACCGAAGCCTGCACCAAGTATTACGAGGATGGACGCCGGATCAATGACGAGATCCAGGCGGAAATCATGCAGTATGTTGACAAGCTGGAGGAGATTACCGGCAAGAAGTTCGGCGATCTTGAGAATCCTCTGCTGGTCTCCGTCCGTTCCGGCGCCCGGGCCTCCATGCCCGGCATGATGGACACCATCCTGAACCTGGGCCTGAACGAAGACGTGGTCGGCGTTATGGCCGCCAAGTCCGGCAACCCCCGCTGGGCCTGGGACTGCTACCGCCGCTTTATCCAGATGTACTCCGACGTGGTCATGGAAGTGGGCAAGAAGTACTTTGAAGCCCTCATCGACCAGATGAAGGAAAAGAAAGGCGTCACCCAGGACGTGGAGCTGGATGCCGAGGACCTGAAGGAGCTGGCTTTCCAGTTCAAGGCGGAATACAAGTCCAAGCTGGGTGAAGACTTCCCCACCGACCCCAAGGAGCAGCTGATGGGCGCCATCAAGGCCGTGTTCCGCTCCTGGGACAACCCCCGCGCCAACGTTTACCGTCGTGAAAACGACATTCCCTATTCCTGGGGCACCGCCGTCAACGTCCAGTCCATGGCCTTCGGCAACATGGGAGACGACTGCGGTACCGGCGTTGCCTTTACCCGGAACCCCGCTACCGGCGAGAAGAAGCTGTTCGGCGAGTTCCTGACCAACGCTCAGGGCGAGGACGTTGTGGCCGGCGTTCGTACCCCCATGCCCATCTCCGAGATGGCTGAGAAGTTCCCCGAGGCCTTCGCCCAGTTCACCAGCGTCTGCCAGATTCTGGAGAACCACTACCACGATATGCAGGACATGGAGTTCACCGTGGAGAACGGCAAGCTCTATATGCTGCAGACCCGTAACGGCAAGCGTACCGCTCCCGCCGCTCTGAAGATCGCCTGCGACCTGGTGGACGAGGGCATGATCGATGAAAAGCAGGCCGTTGCCATGATCGAGCCCAGAACCCTGGACACCCTGCTGCATCCCCAGTTCGACGCGCAGGCTCTTAAGAAGGCTCAGCCTGTGGGCCGGGCCCTGGCCGCTTCTCCCGGAGCCGCCTGCGGTAAGATCGTCTTCACCGCCGAGGACGCCAAGGCCTGGGCTGACCGGGGCGAGAAGGTTGTTCTGGTTCGTCTGGAGACCTCTCCCGAGGACATCGAGGGCATGATGAGCGCCCAGGGCATCCTGACCGTTCGCGGCGGCATGACCTCCCACGCAGCCGTCGTTGCCCGTGGTATGGGCCGCTGCTGCGTTTCCGGCTGCACCGAGATCAAGATGGACGAGGAGAACAAGACCTTCGTGCTGGCCGGTAAGACCTACCATGAGGGCGACTGGCTGTCTCTCGACGGCTCCACCGGCTGCATCTACGACGGCCAGATTCCCACCGTGGACGCGGAAATCGCCGGCGAGTTCGGCCGCATCATGGCCTGGGCTGACCAGTACCGCACCCTGAAGGTCCGCACCAACGCCGATACCCCCCGGGATGCCGCCAAGGCCCGTTCTCTGGGCGCCGAAGGCATCGGCCTGTGCCGTACCGAGCATATGTTCTTCGAGGAAGGCCGTATCGCTTCCTTCCGGGAGATGATCTGCTCCGACACTGTCGAGGAGCGGGAAGCCGCTCTGGCCAAGATCGAGCCCATGCAGCAGGCTGACTTTGAGGCTCTCTACGAGGCCATGGAGTCCTACCCCGTTACCATCCGGTTCCTGGATCCTCCTCTGCACGAGTTCGTGCCCACCACCGAGGAGGAAATCGCCGCTCTGGCCGAGACCCAGCACAAGTCCGTGCAGGACATCAAGGACATCATCGCCTCTCTGCATGAGTTCAACCCCATGATGGGTCACCGTGGCTGCCGTCTGGCCGTCACCTATCCCGAAATCGCCGCCATGCAGACCCGGGCTGTCATCAAGGCCGCCCTGGCGGTCAAGGGCCGTCATCCCGACTGGAACCTGGTTCCCGAGATCATGATTCCCCTGACCGGCGACGTGAAGGAACTGAAGTTCGTCAAGGACGTGGTTGTGAAGGCCGCTGACGCCGAGATCGCCGCTGCCGGTGTGGAGCTCAAGTACGAGGTCGGCACCATGATCGAGATTCCCCGTGCCTGCCTGACCGCCGACGAGATGGCCAAGGAAGCCGAGTTCTTCTGCTTCGGCACCAACGACCTGACCCAGATGACCTACGGCTTCAGCCGTGACGACGCGGGCAAGTTCCTGGATGCCTACTACGAGCACAAGATTTTCGAGAACGATCCCTTCGCCAAGCTGGACCAGACCGGTGTTGGTATGCTGATGGAGATGGCCGTCACCAAGGGCAAGGCCGTCCGTCCTTCCCTGCACTGCGGCATCTGCGGCGAGCACGGCGGCGATCCCATGAGCGTGGAGTTCTGCCATAAGATCGGCCTGAACTACGTCTCCTGCTCCCCCTTCCGTGTCCCCATCGCCCGCCTCGCCGCCGCCCAGGCCGCTATCAAGGATGGCAGGAATTAAGTGATTTTCAGATGTTCGGAACTTTCCTGATTACCCAAGCGGATGCCAAAGCATACATGTATGCAATCTCACCCCTGCGCAGGGTGCACCGGTTCCGTGACATTCAGGTAAATCTCTATATCTAGCACAGATCCCCAACTGCTTCACGCGGTTGGGGATTTTTGCGTTCATTGGGATCGGCTCTGCAGCACATTCGATTTATCTGCGTTCCACCGCTACAATAGCAGTATCACAAGACAAGGAGGACTATCCATGAACATCCACTATATCCGTTCAGGCGACTACTACATTCCAGACCTGACGCTGCCGGAGGAAACCAGACCTATTGGCAAGTGGGGGCAGATGCACCGGGAGTATCTGAAAGAGCATAAACCGATTCGCTATAACAGCCTCCTTCTGTCCGGCAAGCTGTGGACATACCTTGCTGACCTGAATGAGCAGGCGCAGGACAGGCTGGAACGAATCATTGATCAGATGAAAGCCGCCGATGGAATCACGGAAGCGCTGAAAGCCAGTAACCCAATGGCTTGGGTTGGTGCCATGAACAATATCCGTGCCAGAGCCGAGGAGATCATCCGAGAGGAGTTGATCTTTATATGAATATGGAAGAATACCTCCGGGCACTGGAAACCTATGTATCTTCCCGCAAGCTGAATCTGGGAGATGGCGAATCTGTCTTGTCTCTGCTCTATGAGGCTTACGGTGATATAAACCGGATGTATGATGACCAAATCAAGGCTGATTTTGCAGAACTGTATCAGGCATTGAACGGGATGCCGCTACAGGAAATGGACTGGATTATCAACCACGTCTGCGCCCTCTGCCGAGACCATGAGCGGAATGGATTTGTGCATGGTGTTCAGGTTGGAATACGATTGGCGCAGGAAGGAAAGATTATGGAATAACAGTTTGCCACAGAATGCCTCGGCTCTCAGTGTGAGCCGAGGCTTCTACCTTGATGGACACAAAGGAAAACT
>JALFXH010000100.1 GCA_022786965.1 Clostridiales bacterium | reverse complement strand
GGAGGAGTAGCCGCCCATGTCCTTGCCCCAGGCGGAGAAGCCGTCCTCGGTGCAGGTCATGTAGGCGATGAAGGCGCAGGCGGTCCAGGGCAGGGGGCTGTTGTCGGTGACGAACAGGTAGTGGCAGTAGCCGTAGCCGCCGATGCCCTGATAGCCGTCGGTGTAAGCGGCAACGTTGACGTTGTTCACGGAGACGGAGTTGGATTCCTCAACGGAGCGGAGCTTGGAGTAAACCAGCAGGCCGAACTGATCGGTGGCGCTCTTGTCAACCAGGGTGTTGCAGATGGGGCCGTCATCGGTCTGGGCGTTGTAGCTCTCCACCCACAGCTTGATCCATGCCAGGGCGTAGGCGCCGTCGGGGCCAAGGCCCAGATCAGCAGCCTCGGACTCCATGGCCTTGATGGTGGGCTGGAAGTAGGCCTGCTCCTCAGCGGGCAGGGCGTTGTAGGCTTCCTTCAGCCATGCGGCGTAGGTGTCCTCGGTGAGCATGTACAGGAAGTTCTTACCAACGATCTCAGAGTCAATGTCCATGTACAGGCCATGCTCACCCTCAGCCACGAAGTCCCAGCAGTTGTCATAGGTCTTCTTGCCGGTGTTATTGTACATGAAGACCTTGTTCAGGGTCTGCAGAGCCAGGAAGCCCGTGTATTCTTCGGGGGTGGTGCCGTTGGCTTCCGCCCAGTCCTTGGGGATAAAGGTGTCCAGAATACCGGTCTGAACCATCTTGCTCTGGATCTGGTTGCCGTCCTGAATCAGGGTCATGGCGAAGGTGCCGGTGTCCTTCAGGGAGTCAGCGGTGAGCTGGTCGAAGATCTTGTTGTTCTTGGGCTGCTGCCACTCGAACTCCATGTTGTAGCTGGGGTCGATGGTCTGCAGGTAGGCGATGAACAGGGGCAGGGCGCTCTTGCCCCGGCTGGAGTTGCCCACGCCGTAGAACATCTTGCCGTTGGACTCTTCAATGGCCTTCTTGCCCAGCTCCTCCAGGGTCATGGTCTGGGCTTCCTTGATAATCTTCTGGGTTTCCGTCAGGTTTTCCTCCACAACGGGTTCCGCGGGAGCAGCGGGAGCTGCGGTGTCCGCGGGAGCGGCGGGAGCCGCGGGGGCCTTCTGGCCGCAGGCCGCCAGGCCCAGAGCCATACACAGAACCAGAAGCATTGCAACAATACGTTTCATTTCAGTTCCTCCTCAAATTTTGTGGGCGGCAGGTCTCGTTCCCTGCCTGTGCTTATAGTGTAATGGCGAATCGCACAAAAAGAAACGGGACAAACCTGATATTTTTTGCACATTTCTGCTTTCCTTGTAAAATATGATGAAATCGGAAAGCCGATATGCTATAATTTAGTCAATTCATTCAAAAGCCCATTGGAGAGACACCCCCATGAAAAGACGAATTCTGATTCTGGCTCTGCTCCTGCCGCTGCTGGCGGGCTGCGCCGGGAAACAGCCGGAGCCCCATCCCTATACGCCCGCCCAAGACCGGCGGCTGGTGGTCTACACCTCCCACAAGGAGGAGGTCTACACCCCCATCATCCGGGAATTCGAGGAGCGCACCGGCATCTGGGTGGACGTGGTCAGCGGCGGCACCAACGAGCTGCTCCAGCGCATCGAACAGGAACAGGACGCGCCGAAAGCCGACGTGATGTTCGGCGGCGGCGTGGAAAGTCTGGAATCCTACCGGGACTGCTTCACCCCCTATATCTGCCGGGAATCCGACCATATCCGGGAGCGGTTTCAGTCGGAGTCCGGCTGCTGGACGCCCTTTTCCGCCCTGCCTGTTGTATTGGTCTATCATACCAAACTGGTGACGGCGGAAGCTGTCACAAGCTGGGAGGATCTGGAATCTCCGGCTTTCCGGGGCAAGATTGCCTTCGCCGACCCCCAGATTTCCGGCTCCTCCTATACGGCGCTGGTGACCCGGCTTCAGGCCGGCGGCGGAGATGAGAGCTGCCTGGCGGGTCTCTGCGCCGCTCTGGACGGCCGGCAGCTGGACAGCTCCGGCGCGGTGCTGTCCGCCGTGGCCAGCGGCAGCGCTCTGGTGGGAATCACTCTGGAGGAAACCGCCCTGCAGCACATTGCCGCCGGGGAGGACATCGCCCTGGTCTACCCCGCCGACGGCACCGCCTGCGTTCCGGACGGAAGCGCTCTGGTGAAGGGCGCGCCCCACGGGGACAACGCCAGACTGTTTCTGGATTTTACCGTCAGCGCCGATGTGCAGTCCATGGTGGGCCAGCGGTTCTGCCGCCGGACGGTCCGGGCGGACATTCCCGCGGACCCCTCCCTGCCGCCGCTGGCTACCCTGAACATGGTGTCCTATGACGTGGAGTGGGCCAGCCGGAACCGGGACCGGCTGCTGTCGGACTGGTCCTTCCTGCTGGGGGAGGTGCCGTCATGACCCGACCTCAGAGCCGTTCCTTCCGAAACCGGCTGCTGCTTTCCTTCCTCATCGCCTCTCTGGTGCCCATGATCATCTGCTCCGCCATGCTGTCTCAAATTTCCCGGATTCAGATGGCGAAGCAGCTGGATACCGATGCCCAGACCCAGACCGCTCACCTGATGACCGCCCTGGACCGGGTCAGCGACGCCCTGCCGGGGGCGGCCCGGGCGCTGGAAGAAAGCCGACTGCTGCCCCGGGCCTTTACCAGCCGGGAGGACACCCAGATCAACACCGCCCTGTTCCTGGCCACCGAGGGCAGCCGGGATCTGGCGGACTACTCCCTGTACGACATGCGGGGCAGTCTGCGCTATTCCACCGGCAGCGTCACCCCGGGCACCACCCTTTCCACCCGATGGGGCGTGCTGTTCGCGGCGAAAAACGCCGGGGGACAGCCGGTATATCTGGCCCCCGATCCCATGGACGGCGGCAAAACGCTGCTGCAAGGGGCGGCGCTGCTGAAAAATCCCCAGGGAGAGCCTCTGGGCTATCTGGTGATGGCCCTGTCCGGGGAGAACTTTCAAAAGCTCTTCGCCGGGAAATACGGCAGCTCCAACGAAATTCTGATTCTCAACCGGTACTGGCACCCGGTCTACGCCAGTCAGAGCGGCCTGAGCCAGGAGCTGGCAGATTCCCTGCGCTCTCAGCTGCTGCGGGGCGGCAATCCCGGCGCGGAGACCGAGGAATACCGCCTGCACATTCAGGAGCATCCGCCCACCGGCCTATACCTGGTTCTGCGTCAGCCCCAGATGTTTACCCAGCGCACCACGAAGCTGCTCCGCGCCGCCAGCCTTTTCTGCGTACTGGTGGGCATTGTGATTTCCGCGGTGCTGTGCCTCCCCCTGAGCCGCCGGATTTCCCAGCCCATCGGGCGGCTGCTGAAGGCCTTCTCCCGATTGGAGCAGGACGATTTGGACGTCCACGTCTCCCGGGATGGGGAGGATGAGCTGGGCCAGCTGGCGGCAGGCTTCAACCACATGGTTCTGGCCCTGAAGGCCAACCGGCAGGAGCTGGTGGAAAATCAGCGGGAGCTGAATCAGGCCCAGGTGCGGATGCTGCAGGCCCAGCTGAATCCCCATTTCCTGTGCAACACCCTGGACACCATGAAGTGGATCAGCAAGATTAACCATGTCCCCCAGGTGGCCCTGATGTCCACCAATCTGGCGGATATTCTGCGGTTCTGTATTTCCGCCGAGGAATTTGTCCCCCTTTCCCGGGAGGTGGAGGTGCTGAACCGGTATGTGGAGATTCAAAAGATCCGGCTTTCCGACCAGTTTTCCTTTGTGGTTTCTCTTCCGGAGGCGCTGGAAACCTGCATGGTTCCCAAAATGATTTTGCAGCCCATTGTGGAGAACGCCATTCTCCACGGACTGGAAGGAATCTCCGACAGCGTCATCCGGGTGGAGGCCATTCAGGAGGGGGAGGACCTGCTGATTACCGTCACGGACAACGGCCACGGCCTGCCGCCGGATATGATCGGACATCCCTACCGCCGGGAATCCACGCCCACCGGGCACCATCTGGGGCTGTACAACGTGGATACCATTCTGAAAAAGCACTACGGGGAGCGCTACGGCCTGTATCTGGACAACAACCCCGCCGGCAGCGGCGCCCGGGTCCGGGCAAGGCTGCCCCTGAACCGGAAGGAGGAGAAAGAATGCTGAAGGTACTGATCGTAGAGGACGAGGAGCTGATCCGCAAGGGCATCGTGCTGACGGTGGACTGGGCGGCTCTGGACTGCGTGGTGGTGGGCGAAGCCGCCAACGGCGCGGAAGGACTGGAGCAGGCAGAAAAATGCGACCCGGATCTCATCATCACCGACCTGAAAATGCCCCAGATGGACGGCATCGAAATGCTGGAACGGCTCCGTCAGGCCGGAAAAACCACTTACGTCATCATTCTGACCGCCTACGACAGCTTCTCCTACGTCCAGACCGCCCTGCGGCTGGAAGCGGTGGACTACCTGCTCAAGCCCTTCCATGACGGTGATCTGGAAAAGGCGGTGCAGCGGGTGCAGGCCAAGCTGGCTCCGAAGCAGGCGGCGTTGCCGGAGCCGAAAACCGGCAGCGGCAACCGCTACGTTTCCGAGGCAATCCAGTACATCAAGCAGCACTATCAGGAGCCGGATATCAGCGTCAGCTCCGTGGCCCAGAGCCTGAACATCAGCGAGGGCCACCTGAGCCACACCTTCAAGAAGGAAACCGGCAGCACGATTCTGAGCTATCTGACCCGCTACCGCATCCACAAGGCGGCGGAGCTGCTCAAAGACTGCCGGGTGAAGGTCTATGAGGTGGCGGAGCAGGTAGGCTACCGGGATATCGGTTATTTTTCCAACACCTTCAAGAAAATCACCGGGAAAACACCCTCGGAATATCAGGACAGTCTTTCATTTCGTCTTTAGGAGGGAACGCCATGTACTGCATTCTGGTTGCCGGTATGCCAGCCAGCGGCAAGAGCACCATCGCCGGCAGGATTTCGAAGTCCCTGGGAATTCCCATGCTGTCCAAGGACTCCATCAAGGAGGTGCTGTTTGACGATCTGGGCTTTCACAGCCGGGCGGAAAAGGTTCAGCTGGGCGTGGCGGCCATGCACATTCTGTACTACGCCGCGGCCCAGCTGATGAAAGCGGGAAAACCGTTTGTTCTCGAAAACAATTTTGAGGACGCTTCCGTACCCGGGATTCTGGAGCTGCTGGAAGCGTATCACTACACCGCCGTGACGGTTCGGCTCACCGGCGACCCGGAGGTCATTTACCGGCGGTTTGCCGCACGGGATCTGTCCGACACCCGGCACCGGGGCCATGTGGTCAACGACTGCTACCCGGAGCCGCCGGGAGCCCCCCGGGAAAATCCTACAAGGAAAAGCTATGAACAGTTTCTGGACGATATCGCAACCCGGGGGTATACCCGCTTTCAGGCCAACGGCCCGGTGCTGGAGGTGGATGTGACGGATCTGAGCAGTCTGGATGATTCCCAGCTGATGGACGCCCTCCGGGCGCTGCTGTAAAAAACTGCCGGTGTATCGTGGTGATACACCGGCAGTGGTTCTCTTCTGGGGATTTACAGCAGGTCCTTTACCAGAGACAGGGCGGCTTCGTCCGCGACCAGGGTGAAGTCCGGGTGCAGCTGCAAAATGGAGCCGGGGGCCTGGGGCTTGATGGGGCCGAAGAAGCAGTCCTTCACGGCCTGGGCTTTGTTTTCGCCGTTGCACACCAGCAGCACCCGCTTGGCCTTCATGATGGAACCGATGCCCATGGTGTAGGCGTGGGTGGGCACATCTTCCCGCTTGGCGAAGAACCGCTGGTTGGCGTCAATGGTGGAGTCGGTCAACTTCACCTTGTTGGTGCCCTTGGCGAAGGCGTCGGCAGGCTCGTTGAAGCCGATGTGGCCGTTGGGGCCAAGGCCCAGCAGCTGCAGATCCGCGCCGCCAAAGCCGTCAATCACCGCGTCATACCGGGCGCACTCGGCCTCGGCGTCGGGGTTCATGCCGTTGGGAATGTTGCAGTTATTCTGGTCGATGTTGACGTGATCGAAGAGGTTCGCCCGCATGAAGTAGGCGTAGCTCTGGTCGTGGTCTTTGGGCAGACCTACGTATTCGTCCAGATTCACGGTGCGCACCTGGGAGAAATCCAGATCGCCGGCCTGATACTTGGCGATCAGCTCCTTGTAGGTGCCCACAGGGCTGGAGCCGGTGGCCAGGCCCAGCACGCAGTCGGGCTTCAAATAGATCTGGGCGGCGATGATGTTGGCGGCCTTCCGGCTCACATCGGCGTAATCCTTGGCAATAATCAGTCTCATGGTTATCTCCTCACTTTTCTGTTCTTTTCGTTACGGGGCGTCGGGGACGCCGCCCCCTACGGGCGGAATTTGCGGTCTGCCGTAGGGGACGGCCTCCGGACGTCCCGTTTATCATTCGGGATCAGCGAATCTTGGGCAGGGACGCGGCGGCTACGGACTGGCCTACCCGGCGCATCTTCTCATCGGGCAGCGTGACAGCGCACTTCTTGTACAGCTCGGGATACTCCTCCGCCAGAATCTCGTTGCAGACCTTCAGAATGGTGTCGCCGCCCTTGCCGGACATAACCCGGCCCATGAGCATCATGTAGTCGATGTTGTAGAACTGGGAGTACTGGACGGTGGCGTAGGCAAAGTACGCGCCGATGGTCTCGAAAATCGCCTGCGCTCTGGGGTCATCGGCCTCCATCAGCTTCTGGACGAATTTCAGCTTCTCCGCCAGAGACAGCTCCTGGGGGATGTCGATGCCGGCAGCAGGAGCCAGCTTGATGACGGCGTCCTGAGAGAAGTACTTGCAGCCCACGCCGTAGTCGGTGGACCACTCGTCCTGCATGGCCCCGGCCTGCAAATCTACAGGCGCGAAGGCCAGCTCGTTGATCCAGCCCAGCACGTTCTGGTCTTCATCCACATAGCCCACGGCCTCGGAGGTGCCCATGGCAATGCCCATCAGGTTTCCCTTGCCCAGACCCATGGCGCCGGCCAGGGCGGACACGTCGCCGTCATTGGCCACCAGAATGGGGACGTTGGGGTCGATTTCGGCGGCGGCACGGTCATAGATGGTCTTGACCTTGTCCCAGTTCTCCCGGGGCACCTTGATGAACAGGGAAGCCACCCGGGGTTCGTTGCCGATGAAGTCGCCGGCGGAGGACACGCCGATGGCATCCACCCGGGGCATCTTGGAAGCGGCGGTCTTGAAGGCCTCCACAATGTGGCCGAAGTGGTAGTCGGGGTCCTCGTTCAGCTTGGGGAACCAGACCACCTCCTCAGAGTAGACGCACTCGCCGTCGATGACGGCGGACACCTTCCGGTCAGAGCCGCCGGCGTCAAAGCCGATGCGGCAGCCGTCCATATTGCCGCCCATAGGCTCGGAGACCTCGTTGGCAGCGGGGCAGCTTTCCAGAGGCAGATCCAGAATTTCCAGCTTCTGCTCGTAGAGCTGCTCCACAAAGCCGTAGTCGAATTCCCGCTCACCGCCGGGCTGGTAGGCCTTCTGCAGCTTCTTTGCCAGCTCCGAGCAGCCGCAGACGGAAACCTTGAAGCCGCCGATGGACCACAGCAGGAACTTCACATACCGCTCCACATACCGGTAGTCGGCCTCGGCCATGTCGGGGGTGCCGTGGATGAAGGTGTGGTGGACGGAG
>JALFXH010000082.1 GCA_022786965.1 Clostridiales bacterium | reverse complement strand
AGTCGGGATAACCAGTTGTATCCGGAATTCCGGATACTAGTAGCAAGCAATGCATCTGTATATACAAATGCAAAAAATCATCCATTCCCCTTCTACAGAACGAATGGTTTTCTGCTTGTTGAGGCGCTGCCCCAAGCCCCGATGAACGCAGCCCTTCGGACTGCGGCTGCGCGATTCTGGGAATCGCTTTTCTTTGAATCTTCCGTAAGACAACGAGGACTGGCATTGTACCTGTTTACTTTAACGGATATTGGGTAAAGGGCTTCCAATCAAGCTCAATCTGCTGATACGAGTTGATAACTGACATAGCCTCCTCCTCGGTAATGGTTCTCCCATCTTTTCCAGCTTCTACACGCCCCCAGTATAGAGTGATCGGATCGCGGACTATTTTTTCAATAAACTCAGGGTCGCTTGTACCACACCGATAGAAAGCGTAGTACTGCCCCGGGTCTGTCTGTCCTTCTTCGCATTCCTCCAGAATTCCGTCTGTGCAAATATAGGAAATATTGCTTGCATACAGCTTTCGTTCCCCATCCTGTAGGGTGAAAATCTGTAGACTTGCAGCACCCTGACCGCTTCTGGGCTGGCTGGTAATGAGTTCGTCGATGTTGTCACCATTTAAGTCCAACAGCGCATAAGCGAAAGTATCGACATTATCATAACGCACCAATGCATCCGCGATATATTGGGCATAAGGATCGGAATACTCCATACTTTCAGAAGCCTTACCAAACTGTTTTAGAGGGAGCCAGCGGAACTTGACTCGGGTGTAGGAATCCAGAATGTTCTGAGCTTCTTCCTGCGTAATCTGCTGCCTGTTTTCTGTATAGGCACCATCTTTGGAATGTAGATACCACATGCCATCAGAGGGATCACGGGAAACGCCCGTGATAAAGGATGCAGATTCCTGGTTTGCCTGATAGAAGTAATGTTGATACATTCCCAAATCTTCACAATAGACTTCAAATACATTCCCTTCGCATGGCTGGAAGCGGCAAGGAATGACACCGGTATTGGTGAGGTCAAAATACTTGAAAGACTGTCCGCCCTTCATTGAGAGAATATCCAACCCACTGATAACCAGTTCTTCAACGCCGTCCCCATTCACATCATGCAGGATGTAAGACAGTTTTTCGGGACTGAGCACCGTTTCCAGACGGTGGCTCACAAATTCCTGATAAGCACTGATATACATAGCTTGTTTAACGGTTGAAACGGATTGGGTTGGCTCGACCGTTATCTCCTGGTACACCTGTTCCGTCTGATACGCACTTTCAGAAGGCACCGTAACCTGTGTTGGTGCGTCCTGATGGATGTCAGTTTGTGGAATGCAGGCGGTCAGAAAAACTACCAGCAATGCTGAATTGACAGCAGCAAAGATTATTTTTCTCATGGTGATGAATCTCCAATTCTTTTCTGGTTTGGCGTAAGGGTTGTGAGAAGGGATACTCACTTTGCTTCTAATTAGTGTTGAGTGAGCAAATATTTGTCGCAGTCATCTTCTGCCATGGAATCGTCAGCGGCTCCTTCCCGGCGAACAGCTCCGCTTCCCATTTCTGATAATCCGCCCGGTTCAGAATCCGTTTCTGACCATTATCCGTAATCAGATAGACATAGCCATCCTGTTCCGTGTCAACATCCTCCGGATAGGGCATTTCCGCATAAGGGTCATAATCGGTGATTGCCTTACACCATGCGTCCACATAATAGGCGTCTACATAAGTATCCTTCGCTTCCTGATAGAACTGAAGCGTATAGGGCCAGAGGATATCTCCCGCGTACCCTTGATTATGGGAAGCGTCCGCCTTGATCATACCGGGATAATGGGTTACCGCCACATAGTTCTGGGCTTCCACCCGAACACCATCAGTCTGGGGGTTATAGCCATAAATGATCTCACACATTCCGGCAGTATAGGTATTGGACACAGAAACCAGCAGTTCTTCCTGCCCGTCTCCGTCCACATCCATGATAGCAAATTGTTCATCCTCAATGGTACCAGGTTCCCACAGATTGATTTCTCCGGCATCTGGCAGTTCTGGCCAGTACAGTTCATCGTGGATGGTTTGCAGTGTCCGTTGGAAAGCACTGCGAACGGGATCGTTCTGAAAGACCGGCACATCAGTTTTTTCTGATGGCGTTTGCTCAACGACCAAGCTGGGTTGTGTTGGTGCAGCCGCTGTTTCCGGGGGTATCTCTTCTGTCTGAGACACACTTTCAGAAGGCATCGTAACCTGTGCTGGCGCAGTCGTTGCTTCTGAGGAAACTTGTTCCGTCTGTGACATACTTTCAGACGATATCACAACTTGTGTTGGTGCATCCTGATGGATATCGGTTTGTGGAACGCAGGCGGTCAGAAAAGCCGCCAGCAATGCTACAATAACAGCAGCTAAGACTCTTTTTATCATAGTGTTTCGGCTCCAATTCTTTTTCTGGTTTGGTGCAAGGACTAGGAGAAGGGATACTCACTGATTGGTCTCATGCCGATATCAATGACCTTGTAAGAATTCACCATTTCATCGAACTCCGCTTTGGAAATATAAGTAAAATCAACAAATGATTTACTGTAGTACCAACTCTCCTGCCATGGGTCATAACCCATGCTTAGAAATTGGGTCAACTTTCCTGTTGGTGGATTCGGCTTCATGAAATTATAGTGTTCATATTCCCCATCTGTGCCGCAATGTTTTATAATATTACCTTCGCAAAGATAAGATCCGTTGTTGTCTGTATCGGACCATATCGTTGTAGTCTTTCCATCCTTCATTGTCACAATCGTGCCAAAGGAACCATCTTCCCCGATAAACAGTTCGTCCTCGCCATCTCCGGTTATATCCCGGAGTACATACTGATAGCTTTGCGCATCAACGCCATTGTCCAAAAGGGAACGAATCATGCTATCGTAAGAATCGTACTGGACGGGATTCTCATCGGCAGCCATGATTGCTTCCTGCTTTTTCTGATAGGCTTCATAGGACGCTTGCAGTTTTTGTTTTGCCAACTCCACATCCGGTTTTTGCGGGGTAACGGAAAAATCAAAGCAATCAGCAATATGCTCAACATCCTGTTTCGTCAGATACTCTTGTGTTCCATCTGCACTCCAGTTGACCCGATTCAGGGAAAGGGAAACGAAGGCATCCTTACGGTCATAGAAAACGTGGGCATACTCCTCGTCCATGACAATCAGAACTTCAGATCCATCAGATAATCGGTAAACCTCTTCCTCGCAGTTTTCTATACTGCTGACACTGGAATACATGACATCAAAGTATGCTTTCCCATTGTACCGGTAAGAACCCAGCACCTCATAAGGCAGCCCCGTGGGAGTCACAAAAAACTCCATCTTGAAATTGCCGCAGGCATAGAAATAACCACCTGCATAACGTATGTCCGTGACCTGTCGGTGTAACTGCTGAATGCCCAGGGAATCAAAAAAGATGTCCGTCTCATGGCCCTGGATGTTGACCATCTCACCTGCTAAATCCAGAGCGTATTTCCCGGCAATTTCATCGACCTTATCCATCATTTCCTGCGTATAAACAAAATACGCATCATATTCAGATGGTACATCTATCGGATGCTTGTCCGTTTCATATAACAGAGTATGATCCTTGTCATATTCCTGCTCAAAAGCAAACCATTCCTGTGTCGCCTTGAAATTGGGGCTGCCTGTTACGCCTTGCAGGGAGATTACCTCTCTGACAATCTCTGTTTCGTCAATCTTGTTCCCATCAGCATCGATGTATCGAGGCTGTGTATGAGCATAATTCCCCATTTTCAGGTCCTGCAAATGCAATACATAAGCGACAGTACACCCCACCAAAAGCAGCATCAGCGCGATCACTGCCGCAATCAGTACAGCCCGCTTCATTTGCATTTTGTGGTTTGTGCGGACACAGGGCTTATTTTGCAGTTCTTCTGCCCCGGACAGATTCTCCGAACTGATACCACCCAGAGCCGTAAACAATTCCAAATTCGTCATCTGAGTTCCTCCTTATCCAGCTGCCTGCTCAGCTTCCCCCGTGTCCGGTGAAGCATGGATTTGATTTTGCCAACAGAGAAGCCTGTCTTACTGGCAATTTCCTCCAGAGAGTTCACATACCAGTACCGGCATAAAAAGACAGTGCGTTCGTCATCAGGGAGTGCCACCAGGAAGCGGTTCAGGCAGGCAATCACTTCCTTCTGCATGACGGCATCTTCCACACTTTGCTGGCCGGAGACACATTCGCTCAGTTCCTCCAACGCAATGTCCATTTCGCCGTTTCCGCGTTTCTTCGCGCTTGTTTTTCTCCAGCGGTCAATGGATATGTTTCGGGTCAATTTTCCTAAAAATGTAGAGAGTTTTACAGGTTTGCGGGGAGGAATGATGTTCCATGCGGATAAATAGGCATCACTGACACTTTCCTCAGAATCCTCCCGGTTTGCAAGGATGCTATAGGCGATTTTATAGCAGTAACCACCATACTTGTTATCCGTTTCTTTGATTGCCATCTCGGATCGTGCAAAGTACAGATCAACAATCTGGGTGTCGTCCATGACTAATCCCTTCCTTTCTATGTGAGTGTTTTCACCTATATACACGAAGATTATCTGGAAAGGTTTCACATAGGTTGTATTGTTTTTTATTATATCACATTTCAGGAAAAGAAAGAAGCTGCCGAAACACTTGACCGCACTCCGGCAGCTATCCCATTCATACTCACGCATTTAGGCCCTAAAAAGTCCTTGCGGCGCAACGACTTTTTCTCTCGATTTTGGGAGGGGTGGTATAGGTATATTCGGAAGCCGAAAATCGGGTTCTATATGCGGAGAAAGCAATCCTGTCGACATTAAACAGGCGTTTTCCGACGGGGAATACAATATCCTCAGCTCCTCGGAACTGGGTTAAAAAGTGATTGTGGCACAACGGCTTTTTAACCCAAAATGTCGACACCTAGCTGCAAGTTCTGTCCGCCCTCAATTTCGGTGTAGAAGAATAGAAACCGGATTTTTCGGTGGCGAGTACGATTCCCTTGCAGCAAGAAAAACGCAAGGAAAACCTATTGCGGCGCAAGCACTTTTTCACCGCTATTGTTCTACATCGCAACCACTTTCCAAGCTATTGACACCCACTCCCAATGTGATATAATACAGGAAAGCAAAATGCAGACGCCCATCAAGCCAATGGTTTGACAAGCGCCTGCATTTTCCGTTTCTTAAGAAGGGAGACATGCCATCAACACAGACCGTCCGTCCACCCACAACTGCACCTTAAGAATTTCATATCGAACCGGAGGGAACAACCAACTTGGGCCGCAGGAAGAAGCTCATCAACAATTCCGGTATTCCGCAGCACGAAATCGAGCACATCGCCCGGTGTATTCTCCCTGACATCCTCGCCTACTACGAAAGTGAAGAAGGTCAGCGGGAGTTCCGGGAGTGGCTGGCTCAGCGCGAAGCGGAAGCATCGGAAGGAAAGGTAGGGAAAAGTAAGTAAGCAACCGCACAGGGTGCCGCCAGTTTGGCGGCACCTTTTCTCATGCAAAAGGCACTTCCACTCACGCATTTCGGGGGTGAAAAAGAGGCTGATAGCAAGGCTCCTTGGATACGTTTTTGATTCGGGAATGCAATTACCTTGCTTCAACTGTCTTACAGCCGGTCAGAATCGGCAGATTATTTGTCCACAAAATTTCTCTCACCAGTGGTGAGCGTTTTTCATTGCTCTTTTCGCCCCTCACGCGGCACCGGAATGGTTGCGACCAACAGCGTTGCAGTACATACGGGAAATGTTTCTGCGGACACGTCCATTTTCGCGGATATCGTTTTGGATAAGCCTTTGCGGGGCCTGTATCCGGAAATTGACAATGTGACAACGCCCACCGGCCGCCCTGTGGCGGAGATCCACCGCAATAACTGTACGAATGAAATGGATCTTAATAGGGCGTTTGAGAGGACAGCGCTATTGCTTTCCGGATAATGCTATGATATAATTTCGAAGTATGGCGGTGAATGGGGAAACTTTTTCGTCATTATCGGAAAAATGATTGATAAACAGCACTGAAAAATCGAGGTTTCATTGAAAAAATGACCGATATGGATACCGCGAAGGAGACGTAAAAAAACGCCAACGGAAAGATCGGAAGAAAGCGGCTGACGGATACTTCTGCCTCCGCGGTGCAGTGAATCCCAGGTGTACGCTATGAATTGCAAAACAACAACGCTCCGACGCAGAAACTGCTGCTTCCTCTGGGAATCTCGCTCTATACATTCCAGTCCACGGGCTATCTGGCCGGTGTATTTTGGGGAAAGATCGATGCGCAGCGGAATCTGGGCAAGTTCGCTCTATTTGTCTCTTTCTTTCCGCAGATCATTCAGCGCCCCATCAGCATGTATGATCAGCTAGCTCACCAGCTGTATGCGCCCCATGATTTTGACATTACCCGCCTTAAGCATGGTGCAGAGCTGATTCTATGGGGCTTGTTCCGAAAACTGGTCTTTGCCAACCGGGCGGTGATTGCTCTGAACGCGATCACGGAAGACTCTGGACGAGAAGCCGTTCCTTCTTCGCTACAACCTGCTGCTGGACTGCACTCTTGCAACACTGTATTTCGGCGTCTGAGGTCCGTCCTTTGGCGCAGCGGCTTTCGTATATGTGCAGTTTTAGGGAATCTCTGAATAAATCGCCTGCGGCTGAGCGGCGGACAATTTGGAGGAATCCATGTCTCACCGTTTACGGTACACGGGTTCAAACACAGTTTGGCGTATAATCAGAAAAGGAGGAATTTTTATGGAAGGAGCATTGGATGGCGTAAAGATTCTGGGCTTTACCCATTTCGCGCAGGGACCATTTGCTCTACAACTTCTGGGCGATTTGGGCGCGGATGTTATCAATGTAGAACGACCAGGTAAGGGTGACTTCAACCGCAGCTTCCATCAGCGGGAGGATATGGGCGGTGAAAGCCCCATCTTTCTGGCGCTGAACAGAAATAAACGGAGCCTTGCCATCGATCTGAAAACCGAAGAGGGAAAGAAGATCATTAAGGAACTGGTCAGAGACACGGATGTTGTGGTGACAAATTACCGGGCGGGTGTGCTGGAGCATTTGGGGCTGGGCTACGAAGCGCTTCGGAAAATCAATCCCGCTCTCGTATATTGTGAAGCGCTGGGGTATGGAGAATCCGGGCCGTATATCCATCTGCCGGGGCAGGATATTATTGGGCAGGCAATCTCCGGATTGGTCACCATGGTGGGACGGGACCTGGACGGAATGCCGGAGTCTGTTGGTATTTATGAGGTGGACATTTACAGCTCCATGGTCATCGTTGTGGCGGTGACAACGGCACTGTACCATGCCCGTCAGACCGGTCAGGGACAGCGGGTCGCCGTAGACCTGCTCAGCTCCGCAATCCACCTGCAGTCCCAGGAATTCAGCTACTATCTGAATACCGGAGAATTGCCGAAACGCGCCCACAACCACTCCGGTCATACGCTTCAGCCCGCGCCTTATGGTATTTACAGAACGTCTGACGGGTTTATGGTGCTGTCCACCAACGCCGGAGACCGGCCGGAATTGCTGGAAGCGATACTGAACGTCGATACGCTGATGCCGCTTATGGGCAGTGAAGAGAAGAACATGCGCAACCGGGAGAAGATCTTCGGGATTGTGCAGGAGAAGATTAAGGAAAAACCCACCCAGTACTGGCTGGATCAGTTCAATGCCAACGGTATCTGGTGCGGAAAGGTCAACACCTACGAGAATCTGAAAACCGATCCTCAGGTGCTGCACAACGGAATCATCCAGCATATCCCGCATCCCAGAGCAGGGGCGTATCAGGCCATTGGAACGCCGATCTATTACAGCGAAACTCCGCCGACCATTCGGCGGACGGCTCCTGCATTGGGCGAGCATAACGAGGAGATATTGACAGCCTTGGGATATTCGGCAGGGGACATTGAAAGTCTCCGGGAAAAAGGCGTAATTTGATAGCAATAAAAGCACCTTCCGAAAACGGGAGGTGCTTTGTCGTATCGGATTATTGGAGTGCCGATGGGCGATGGCTCGTAGGTAGCGCGCAATTACGCACATACTGCTTTGGCGTACAGCCCTGGGTTTTCCGGAAGGTCTGAATGAAGTAGCTTATATCCCGGAAGCCGCTCTCGCAGCAGGCCTGATCAACGGAGCCGGAATGGCTCAGAATTCGGCAGGCGTGATTGATGCGTACCTGATTCAGATATTTCAGATAGGTTGTCTGGGTGTTCCTTCGGAACCAGGTGCAGAAATAATTGCGGCTGAAACCCATAACGGATGCTGCCTGCCCCAGCGTGACTTCCTCCGCAAAGTGTGCCTGCGTCCAGTGGAGGATCTGACACAGCTGCGTATTCTGGGCAGGGAGCGGTTCGGTTTTGAGACTCTCTTCCGCAGGGGTTTGGCTTTCGAGCTGGCTGAAAATCTCCAGAAGCACCCGGATTCGTCCAAGCGGGTGGCTGTCCAGGCGGATCATTTCCTGTACCAACGCATAGACCGAGTCAAAGCCTTGGCAAATATGTGGAATTGCGTAGATTGATTTGCCGTTCTGCCGAAACAGGGCTTCGATATTTACCAGCTCTTTCAGTGCTTCCGGCGAGACCTGAAGCACATAGATGCAGCCAGGTCCCCGGCTGAAGGCTGTTGCGTGGACAGCTCCCGGCGTGACCACATAAACAGCTTCCCCATCGATGAGCAGCCGTTCATTTCCGATGAGGACTTCTCCCTGAATGCCGCAGCACAGTCCGATTTCCAGTGTGTCAGCGTAATGCAGTGGGGCGATGTCATCATTCTGAAAATCTTTCTGCCGGATCCGGTAGGGGCAGTCTCTGCTGAAGTGCAGATTCTCCAGGAAGGTGACGGGTGTGTTCTTACCAAAACAGATTCGTTGTTCCATAAGCATATCCTCAGAGAAAAAGCGTAATATTGCAATAGTTCTCAATAACTTCACGGCTTGATATTTTCGGGAAAATATCTGATAATTTAAGTGTAATCAGACGAAAAACCGTACGATTCCTGTATAAAATAAAGGAGACGCATATGAATACACTTGATTTTATCACGCAGAACAAAGTAATTACCATTTGCCGCCGTGTTTACGGAGAGGATCTTCTCCGTCTTGCTGACGCGCTGTATGAGGGCGGCGTCAAGATGATCGAGGTGACCTTTGATCAGGCGGACCCTGCCTGCATCGAGAAGACCTGCGAGAGCATCCGCGCGCTGAATGCACGCTTTGGCGACAAGATGATGTTTGGCGCAGGTACCGTTCTGACGCCGGAGCAGGTTGCCGCTGCCGCGGATGCGGGCGCCCGCTATATCATTTCTCCCAATGTCGATACAGATGTGATCGCAAAGACAAAGGCGCTGGGCCTTGTTTCCATGCCCGGCGCGATGACGCCCAGTGAGATTCTCACCGCTCACAAGCTGGGTGCGGATATCGTCAAGCTGTTCCCTGCCGGGTATCTGGGCTTTGGCTATATCAAGGATATCCTTGGCCCCATCAGCCATGTCAAGCTCTGCGCTACCGGCGGTGTCACAGAGGAGAATTGGGGCAGGTATCTGGACTTCGGTTTCGCCGGCGCCGGTATCAGCGGCCGTCTGTGTGATAAGAAGTGCATTGCCGCAGGTGATTTCGGCGAGATTACCCGCCGTGCTGCTGCTTTCATTGATATCACCCGGAAGCACGGCTGATCAGTCAGAAAGGAGTCTGTACAGCTATGGAAAAGAAAAAGTTTGTTGGATTTGGTGAAATGATGGTACGTCTGGCTCCTGCTGGAGTCCTGCGCTTCCCTCAGGCAGACAGTTTTACCGTGAACTACACCGGTGCTGAGGGCAACATGGCAATCGCCCTCGCCTATATGGGCATGCCCGCCGAAATGGTCACCAAGTTCCCTGACAACGACATTGGACGCTGCGCCTATCGGATGCTGCGCAAATACGATGTAATCACCGACCACATTGCCTGGGGCGGCGAACGTCTGGGTGTATACTATCTGGAGCGGGGTGCTTCCCAGCGCCCATCCAAGGTCATCTACGACCGCAAGCATTCCTCCATCGCCGAAGCAGAACCCTCCGACTTCGACTGGGATGAAATCTTTGCCGATGCAGGTTGGTTCCACTTCACCGGAATCACAGTGGCACTGAGCAAAAACATGCAGGAAATCTGCCGGCAGGCGTGCATTGCCGCAAAAAAGCACGGCGTTAAAATCAGCTGTGACCTGAATTACCGGAAGAATCTGTGGTCCACTGAGGAAGCCAAACGAGTAATGACTCCCCTGATGGAGTATGTGGACGTATGCATTGCCAACGAAGAGGACTCCGAGAAGGTTTTGGGCATCAAGGCCGCCGACACGGATGTCACTTCCGGGAAGCTGAGTCTGAAGGGCTATTCCAATCTGGCTGCACAGCTGGCGGATACCTTTGGATTTGAAAAGGTTGCCATCACGTTGCGGGAATCCATTTCCGCTTCCGTGAATAACTGGTCTGCCATGCTGTATTCCGATGGTAAAACCTATGTTTCCAAGAAGTACTCCATGCAGATTGTAGACCGTGTAGGCGGCGGAGACTCCTTTGCCTCCGGCCTGATCTACGCCTGCCTGAATGATTTTGATAATCAGAAGGCGGTGGAATTTGCTGCCGGCGCCAGCTGCCTGAAGCATTCGATCGAGTTCGACTTCAACCTTTCCACCGTGGATGAGGTTATGAATCTGATCAATGGCGATGGCTCCGGACGGGTTCAGAGATAAACTTTCCCTTTACGATAATCCACCCCCCTTTCCAGCAGAATCGGCGGAATGCGGTTGCGCATTCCGCCGATTCTTTGCGTCTGCGGTGTTATCATCTGGGGCTGGTTCGAATTGTGGCAGCGTAGGCGCTGTTGAGAAGCCCAAGAGACGCGGATACCATGAACAGGGTTTCAATGCCGAGACTCTGCCAGATCCAGCCTCCGAACAGAGCGATGAAAATGGTGATGATGTGGTTGACGGAAACACCGGTGGAGATGGTTGCCTTAGTCTCATCAGGACTGTCGGACAGCGCCTGAACATAGATGTTGGACGCCATGGAAGCAAGCGAAATAACGGCGTCGAGAACATAGTTGACGCAGCACACGATAAAAGCCACATGCTTTGGGAAAATGTGATGGGAAAAGCCATAAAGAAGGCATACCGCAACCAGAATCAGTGTGTCCATAACCATAACCGTCTTAAAGCCGATCCGGTCAATGATGCGGCCCACCAGCGGCGCGGCAATGAAGCAAGCTACGGCGGATATGGCAAACAGAAGGCTTACCGTGGCGGTTTCCGCGCCATAAAAAAGGATGAGCACGTAGGGACCGAAGGTCAGAAAGACCTGCTTGCGGGCACCATAGAACATTTCCAGCATATAATACTTACGAAATTTTCTGTGGAAGTAAAACCGGCAAGGGCTCTTGTCTGTTGGGCTGTTTCCACGCATTTTCACAGAGGCGATGCAAGCGGCAGCGGAGAGAATCGCGGCAAAGGCAAAAAAAGCCCGATAGAGCTGTTTCCCGTCAGCAATGGTGAAAGCGCAGAAAACCGCAAGCAGGCCCATCAGTGTGCCGATCTGGCCGACAGAATTCTGGATTCCCTGGGCGGTGCCCCCGCGTCCGTCTTTGGCGTATTGCAGCGACAGTGTGCTTTTCATGCCCAGCTGAATATGCTCGCCCATGGCCACAATGGAGATTGCGAGGATTGTAAGAATTCTGCCGGGCGGAATGACAGCGTGCATTCCAAGACCCAGCAGAATAATCAGCGCACCGGACTGGAACAGGGTCTCCGCGCTGAGCATATAGCAGGCTGCAAGGACGAACACCAGCAGGATTCCGGTCATTTCCCGAAAAAATTCCGTAATCCCCCGATCCATCTCGCTCATATTTATGACCTCGGCCAGATAGTTGTCCAGAATACCTTTGTACAGTCCGGCAGACAATCCGGTAATCAGGATACACAGCAGAAACGCCCGGTAGCTGGAATCCGGCTGAAAAGTGTCACGAAAAGAGCGCACAGCTTTCATGGTGTATCCTTTCTGACTATCCGGGCATGGGACTGGGCTTGCCGCAGGCTGTACGCAGCGGAATCCGAATGCCCTCCTTGGCGCTTGCGGATATGGCGGTCATGGTTTCCAGAACATGCAGGGCATATGTGCTTTCTGCCCGGGGGACGGTGCCGTCCGATATGGCCCTCGCCATGTCATAGATTCCCAAACCGCGGTTATTGTCGCTGTATGGGAAGCATACCGGAACCTGCCCATACTCGCCGCCGGCTTTTGCCAGCATGACCGGCCCTCCAAAGCGGTTGGGATCGGACACCAGAATGGAGCCGGTTTCTCCGTAGATTTCCAGAAACGGGAGTTTGGAATTCCAGACATCAAAGGTCGCCGTAAAGGTTGCCAGCGCACCGTTGGTGAACTGCAGCAGTGCATTGACATAAGTGGGAACGTTAACATGTATGATCTCGCCGAAGTGCGGTTCGGAGGTAATCCGGCGCGTCGGGAAAGAGATGGTATCCATGGCGGACACAGACGCAAAGGGACCGACAATGTGAAGCAGCGCTGTCAGATAATACGGTCCCATGTCCAGCAAGGGTCCGCCGCCGGGCTGGTAGAGAAAATCCGGATTGGGATGCCAGGTTTCCACACCCTGTTTAATGAGGTTTGCCGTGGCGCCGACAACCCGTCCGATGGCACCCTCCTCCACCAGTTTTCTCGCGGTCTGAATCATGGAACCGAGGGGCACGTCCGGAGAGCATCCCAGACGCACCCCATTTTTTCGTGCCAGTTCCACCAGCTCCGCGCCCTGCTCATAGGTGGCGGCCAGGGGCTTTTCACTGTATACATGCTTACCGGCTTCCAGTGCCTGGCGGTTCACGCTGTAGTGCGCCGCAGGCGGGCACAGATCCAATACAATGTCAATCAGAGGATCCTCCAGCATCTGCTCCATAGTGCTGTAGCAGCGTGGCAGAGCAAACTGCTCTGCCCGCCGCAGGGCGTTTTCCTGATTCCGGTCAAATACCCCTTGTACCGCCAGCACGTCGGAAAAAACGGACTGCATATTCCGAATATAGACCTCGGAAATCATTCCGCAGCCGACAACGCCAACATGATATACCTTATTCATAAATCAGTCACCAAGATAGGCTTTTTGAACGGCAGGATCTGCCAGCAGATCAGAGGATACACCCTCGAGAGTTATGTGTCCGTTTTCCAGCACATAGGTATAGTCGCTGATACCCAGAGCCTGCCGGGCATTCTGCTCAATCAGCAGAATCGTCGTTCCAGTGGCGTTGATCTGCTTGATGATACGGAACACCTGCTTGACAATCACGGGCGCAAGACCCATGGAAGGCTCGTCGAGCATGATGAATTCCGGTTCGCTCATCAGGGCTCTGCCGATGGCCAGCATCTGCTGCTCACCGCCGGAAAGGGTGCCCGCCTGCTGATTTCGGCGCTGGCCAAGGATGGGGAACATCTCGTAGATCTCAGCTTCCTTCTCCTTGAACGGCTTCTTCAGCTTACTGGAGCCCATGATCAGGTTTTCCTGTACGGACAGGCCGGCAAATACTTTGCGTCCCTCCGGAACCTGCACAACGCCCTTTTCCACGATCTTGTGGGAAGCTTTGGGCAGGGCTTCGCCGTTCAGGAAGATCTCGCCGCTGGTCTGCTTTACCAGTCCGGAAATGGTGTTGACGAGGGAAGTTTTTCCAGCGCCGTTGGCGCCGATTACGCTGACGATCTTGCCGGTGGGAACCTTGATTGAAACGTTGTGCAGCGCGTCAATATGTCCGTAGCTGACGGAAATGTTTTTCACTTCCAGCATGACTTATTCCTCCTCTTCCTCATCCTCGCCCATGTAGGCCTCGATGACCTTGGGGTTGTTCTGAACTTCTTCAGGTGTGCCATGGGTCAGCAGTTCGCCGAAGTTCAGCACGAACACTTCGTCAGACAGGGTGGTGACCACTTTCAGGCGGTGCTCAATCAGCAGAATAGTCAGATCCCGCTGATCTTTGATCCGACGCAGCAGTTGGATAAAGTCTTCAACCTCGACGGGGTTCAGACCGGCGGCCGGTTCGTCCAGAAGCAGCAGCTTGGGGTTGGAGGACAGGGCTCTGGCCAGCTCCAGTTTCCGTTGCATACCGTAGGGCAGACTGCTGGGACGGTCAAAGGCAAATTCCTTCAGACCCACCAGATCCAGGCATTCCATCGCGATCGCGAAGTTCTTGCGGTCCTCCGCACGCTTTCTGGGCAGTCCCAGGATCGCCTCAAAAATGGTGTAGTTGGCCCGGGCATCCAGAGCGGACTGCACATTGCGGACGTTATCCAGCTGAGAGAACAGGCGGATATTCTGGAAAGTACGGGCCATGCCCAGACGGGAAACCTCGTGCTGGGACAGATTGGTGATGTCGTCTCCGTCAAACAGAACCTTGCCGCTGGTGGGCTTATAGACACCGGAAATAATATTGAAAAAAGTGGTTTTGCCCGCGCCGTTAGGGCCGATGATACTGGTTACGGAGCCTTTCTGGATTTCCAGAGAAACATTCTGTACGGCTTTCACGCCGCCGAAGTTGATGGAGACATCTTGACAAGTCAGGATACTGCTCATTTTCCTGCCTCCTTCACGGTTTTGCTATTGTGGCCGATAACTTTCTTCTTCAGCCACAGGAAGATATCTTTGAATTCATGCTCGCCGAACAGACCGTTGGGAACGAAATTGATAATCAGCAGGATAATTACACACTGAATCAGGGTGCGCAGGTTGCTGGCGGTGCGCAAAGCCTCGGTCAGCATGCTGAACAGCGCTGCCATCACCACGGAGCCGGACAGACTGTTGATGCCGCCGACGAACACGATGCTGATCCACTCGATGGACTTGGCGGAGCCAAAGGAGTTGGGATCAATAAAGGACGTGGCATAAGCTACCATGGCACCGGACAGCGCAGTGAGACCGCCAGCAAAAACGAAGGCCGTCATCTTGATCCGGGTTACATTGATGCCCATGGAAGCGGCGGAAATCGGGTCGTTTTTTACAGCGATACACTGCCGGCCGAACTTGGAATTTTTAAAGTTCAGTACCAGGAAGATGACCATAAATACAATCACGAAGCTGATGGGCAGGTTGATATCTCTGGGGATGCGGTTGATGCCCATGGCGCCGCCGGTCACGTTGCTGAACGTGTTCAGCACAGCGACTATGGCCTCGCCGAATGCCAGTGTTATCATTGCCACGTAATCTCCGCGGAGTTTCATGATGGGGATACCTACCAGGAATGCGGACAGCATGCCGACGGAAATGGCAATGATCACAGAGGGAAGGAACGGGAAGTTGAATTTGGTTGCGAGAATACCGACGGCGTAAGCGCCGATACACATAAAAGATGCCTGGCCCATGGAGAAGATACCGGTCAGACCCATGAGAATATACATGGAAATAACCGCCACCATCATGATCAGCACGTTGAGAATGACTGTTGCAGTATAACTCATCTCACCATCCTCCTTACACTTTTTCTTTGACGAATTTGCCGCTGATTCCCTGAGGACGGAAGATCAGGAAAATAATGGCAAACAGGAATGTGCAGGCGGGCTGCAGGCTGGAGCCGACGAAGCTCGTCATAAACACTTCAAGAAGTCCCAGCAGCAGGCCGCCGTACAGCGCGCCGCTTATGTTGCCCAGGCCACCCAGAATGGAGGCGGTCATACCTTTCATGACCAGGTCCTTCAGCTGAGGATACAGCAGGAACTTCATACCGCACAGAACACCGGCAATGGCTGCAAGCATACCGGAAATGAAGAAAGTCAGCGCCATAACCAGCGATACGTTGATACCCATGAGCTTCGCGGTATCGCTGTCCATGGAAAGGGCACGGATGGAAATGCCGATACGGGTCTTATACAGAATGTACATCAGAATCAGAATACCCGCCGCAGACAGTCCCAGCATGATCATGTCGGTGACTGCGATGGTCAGGTTTTCGGTGACCTGGAAATAGCTCCTGGAGAAGAAGGAGGGGTAGGAATAGTAGCTGGAGGCAAACATCAGAATGATGATATTCTGGAGCAGCGTGCCAAGATTGGAGGAAGAAACAAAGAACAGCATGGAGCTGCCTTTGGTTCTGCGCAGACGCTCAAATCCCACTAACTGAGCCAGACAGGACAGCAGACCGCCAAACAGGACTGTGACCAGGATCATGGGCAGGAAGCCCAGATTCCAGTTTTGGCAGACAATGTACGCAAAGTAGGCGGAAACAACCATAACGCCGCCGTGGGAAAAGTTGGAAAATTTCAGGACGCTGAAAATCAAGGTGAAGCCCAGTGCAATCAGAGAATACACAGATCCGAGGGCGATTCCGTTGATGATCAGCTGAATGTAATAGTAAGTCATCGATTCGTCCTTTCACATGAACCAAATGAGCGGTAAGGTGCGGTTTCCCTGCACCTTACCGCTGAAAGACGTGTCTAATGCGTACGTTTCATCTGAACTCAGGGCTGTAAATAGGTCTTGTATTCCAGAACGCCGTCGGTAATCTCATAGACAGCCATGCCCAGATCCTTGGGGGAGTGAGTAGCACCGTCCTCGGTGTAGCTGTTGGTGCACAGCACATCCAGGTTGGTGACGCTGTTCTCCATAGCGGTCTTAATGGCATCACGGTCAGCGGAACCGGCGGCCTCAATGGCAGCCTTCAGAATGTACATGGTGTCGTAGCCGTTAACAGCCTTGATGGTGGCGGGTTCACCGAAGCGGGCTTCATAGTTTGCACAGAAGTCGTCCAAGCTGGAGTCGCCCATGTAGACGGAGGACTGGAAGTAAGCCTTGCCGACAACGGCGGGGTTGTCCAGCAGGGACAGGAAGGGATCACTCATGTCCTGAGCGCCGACGTAGGGAATGTTCAGACCCAGCTGCGCTGCCTGCTGAACCATGATAACCAGCTGAGCGGTGGGGTTGGGAGTGCAGATGAACTCGGCACCGCTGGCCTTGATCTTGGACAGCTGAGTGGAGAAGTCCTGGTCAGTGGCGTTGCAGGTCTGCTCGATGGTGATCTCGCCGCCCTTGGAAGTCCACAGATCACGGAAACCATTCATGTAGGCCACGGCGTAGGCGTTGGACTGATCGTAGAACAGAGCGGCTTTCTTCATGTCGGTGTTATCAGCGACATACTGAGCGATGATGGCAGCCTGCTGAGGAGCGTTGCACTGACCGGTCAGGAAGCAGTAGGGATACACTTCGCCGGTGCCCTCGGTGTCCATAACAGCGCGGGGGTCAGAAGGCATGCCCAGAACGGGAACGCCTTTTTCGGTGCTGACCTCGATCAGGCTCATGAAGATGCCGCTGGCGTCGGTAGTGATGACTGCGGAAGCCTTGTCAACATCGGCCAGACGGGTATAGGCGTTGATGGTCTCCTGACCGTCATTCTTGTTGTCATAGATGATGTAATCGATCTGCTTGCCCAGGACACCGCCTGCGGCGTTGATCTCTTCGATTGCCAGGGTGACGCCGTTGTTGATGGCGTTGCCGGTGACAGAACGGTTGCCGGTGAGGTCGTTGATGCCGCCGATCACAATCTTTTCAGCAGCGGTATCAGCGGGAGCTGCGGGAGCTGCTTCCTGGGTTGCTGCGGGAGCCTGGGTTGCTGCGGGAGCTGCGCTGCCGGCGCCGCAGCCTGCAAACAGACTCAGCACCATGATGGTAGCCATTTCCATTGCCATTAATTTTTTCATGTTTTTTTCCTCCTTGTTATTATTCAGACATTGCTGCCATGAATTCGGTTTGTGATCAGAAGATTCCTGCCTGGCGGAAACGCTCGATATCCACGTCACTGAAACCAAGCTCCTGTAGAATCTCATCGTTATGTTCTCCCAGCGCAGGAGGCGTTCTGCGGATGGTTGGGGGTGTTTCGCTGAACTCGATGGGGGTTCCGATGGCCTTGAAGGTTCCGGCTACAGGGTGATCAATCTCCTTAATGATGCCGTTGTGGATGATCTGGGGATCTTTGGGTAGATCTTCATAGGAATTCACCTTGGCACACCAGATGCCGACTGCTCTGAACTTTTCAATCCAGTACTCGGTAGGCTGGAGGACCAGATGGCCTTCGATGATGGTGTGGAGCTGATCCCGATTGGTCATTTTGGCTTCGTTGTCGGTCATCAGCGGGGCGACTTCATCAGAACCAATCAATTCACCCAGCATTGCGGGATTGTCGCCGGCATTGGTGGAAAGTACCATCCAGCCATCCCCTGTCTTGTAGACACCGTAGGGAGAGGCCTGGAGGACGTGGCCGGAATGGTTATGTGCCCGCTGGGGGACTTTCCCGGAATTAAGGAAGTAGGCAAGCTCCTGAGACTGCATATGTACGCCGGAGCTGAGCAGATCCACGGATACCTTCTGCCCGATTCCTGTCTGCTTCGCATAGTACAGAGCGGACAACATGCCGATCACCAGCATCAGGGAGCCATAAACATCCACTTCGTAGATGCCGCCTGCCACCGGGCGGCCATCCTCGTCCGGGCCGATCATGGTTGTCAGGCCGGACAGCGCCTGAGCCAGCAGATCCTGACCGGGCAGGGAGGCGTAGGGGCCGGAGCTCCCGTAACCCAGGGCCTCGCAGAACACGATTCTGGGGTTGATCTTTCTGGCTTCTTCAAAGCCGAAGCCCAGACGGTCCAGTGCGCCTGCGCGGTAGTTTGTCATAATGACATCGGACTGAGCAATCAGCTTTTCCACGATCTCCCGGGATTCCGGCGCTTTTAGGTTCAGGGACATACTCCGCTTATTGCGGTTCATGGCCAGGAAGAAAACACCTTCGCCTCCCAGGTTATCCAGCTGCTGGAAGTGGCGGTTGAAATCGCCGCTTCCCTGACGCTCGATGTTGATGACCTCAGCGCCCAGGTCGCCCAGCATCTGCAAAGCGAAAGGGCCCTGCGCGAAGTGGGTGAAGCCAAGAATCTTTACGCCGTCAAGTGCGCCTGCCATAGATCAATCCTCGTCCTTCGGGTCGTTGACAGAACCGAAGAAGCTGCGGCGGCCAATATACTGCTTGTCCACGTAAAAGATGACAGTCTCGCCCCTCTGGTTGAGGACGTTGACATTCCAGGTGACGACACCGAACTGCTCATTCTTAATGTCCTGACCCACGACCTCCGTCTCGCAGTGCACGGTGTCGCCAGGGTAGGTGGGCTTGACGAAGCGAACCTTGTCCATACCATAGTGGATGGAAGGAACCTTGCTGGGGGTAATCTCCTTGGCGAAGAAGCCATCGGCAACGCCAAGGATCAGGTCGCCCTGGAGGATGCAGCCGGTCACGGAAGGATGCTTCTCACAGTACTGAGCATCCACGTGGACGGGGTGCGTGTTATCGGAGCAGCCGATAAAAAGGCGGATATCCGCCTCGGTCATGGTACGGCCGCTGGTGGTCTGCTTCTGACCGATGGTGTAATCCTCAAAATACTTATAACCGGGCATTTGAATCGATCCTTTCTACAGATAGTTGGTAATTCAGCAAAAATTATTCGGGAATATATACGTTTTGCTCACGCAGAGAAGCACGGATTTCCTTTGCATCCACCTGCTTAACATCGATGCCCTTTGCGGCAGCAATGGCGGCGGCGGTGCCGCAGGCCTGACCCATCAGCATGGCAGTGGGGATGACGCGGAGCATCTCGATGGCGCCCCAGTCGCCGGACAGGCAGCGTCCGCACACCAGAAGCCCCTTGTTCTTCTTCGGCAGGAAGCAGCGGTAAGGGATCTCTTTCAGCGGGTCGTCTACATTGAACTGACGGTAAGGGGGCTGAGCAACAACAACACGGTCATCGAAGTGAGCGCCGGCGTGGAGCTCCTTGCGGGTGATGATGTACTCGCCGTCCAGCATACGGCTGCTTCTGACACCCAACTGGGGAGAGGTGTCCATGACCACAGCTTTCTCGAAGCCGGGGACGTTTTCACGGAAGTAAGCCAGCGTCTTGAGCATCGCGTCGCGGGTCTCGACCTCCACCTTGGCAAGATCCCGGATATCGATGGAGCTGCCTGCGGTGGTGTTATTGAACCAAACAACGTTATCGATGCTGCTGCGCATGTAGAAGCCCTGAGGAAGTTCGCCGAAACTGTAACCGCCGCGGATGCCGCCCAGAGCCTTGAGGTCGTCGTTGATTTTCTTGCCGGTGGCGGGATCTTCCAGATATTTCTCGGCGCGCTCACAATCCACATTGCCGACCCGGAATACCAGGCCCAGAGGCAGGTTGCCGATCCGGAAATCTTCGCCAGCGGTAGCAAACACATCGCCGTCACCGGTGCAGTCGATGGTAGTCTTAGCAAGGACTGCCATGCGGCCGGACTTGGAATCGAAGATCGCGCCCTTCACGGCACCGTCCTGCACATATGCCTTGGAGAACCAGGCGTGGAACAGCAGGTGGACGCCGGCTTCTCTTGCCATGTCGTTTGCCACACATTTCATCATTTCGGGATCCAGAACAGGGCTGTAGCGAACGATTTTATCCTCGCCGCCGGTGGAGCCATAACGGCGCCACTTCATGATCTGCTCAATGTTGTCGCTGCCCCAAACCTCTTTGGGCGGTTCGATAATGCCGTCGACTTTTCTCAGACGCTCGATGGTTTCTTCCACTAGACCCTTGATCACCAGATTGCCTTTGCCGTCACACAGACAGTCCAGCAGGAGCACGAAGCCGCCCGTTGCCATGCCGCCCAGATAGCCGTAGCGTTCCATCAGGATGACCTTGGCGCCGCATCTTGCTGCGCTGACAGCGGCACACAGGCCTGCGGGACCGCCGCCAACGACCAGAACATCTGCTTCGGCGTATACAGGAATCTCCTGCTTTTCTTCCACGATAAAGCTGTTCATCTCGCTTAACTCTCCATTCTAGCCTTAATAATGTTCCGATGTAATCGGTTACATTGATACTAGCACAGAGAGGCATAAAATGCAACTCCCAAATTGCCAGAATCTGTCATATTCTGCATTATTTACGATTATAGCACAGCGAATTTATGCAAAATATATAATAAAATATTGAAGTATGTCGATTTGTAGCCGCATTTTACGAAAAATCAGGGTCGGCGTGTAACAATTTTCATAATTGTTTCACAAATATTACATGAAACAATTGAGAAATCCTCGGTAATTTGCTGTGCTTGCCGGGAGAGATTTATGCAGTATGCCCAAAAGTGCTTCTTTTCTTGACTTTGATCGGGCAATACTGTATAATATTTCCAGAAGAGAGTCCGGCAACTGTGTAACAGGGTGCGTCGTCCAACACTACGGCTTCGGGTGAGAATCCGGTTATATGCGTGGTTGAACTATGTAACGCATTTACATTTCAAAACAAAAACCCTGATAATCAGAGGAGAGGAGAATATAATTAGGTGAATATTAAGGATATTGCTCTGCTTGCTGAAACCTCTGTAGCGACGGTGTCGCGTGTCATCAACAACGAGGATAATGTTTCTCCCGAAACAAAGAGGCGGGTACTGGAAGTAATCGAGGCAACGGGCTATCAGCCAAACATGGTAGGACGTGCGCTGCGTTCCCAGAAGAGCCGGAAGGTTCTCGTGCTTCTGCCGTCCATCGCCAACCCCTTTTATTCCCGTGTTCTGGAGGGTGTTGAGAACCGTGCCCGCGCGAAGGGATATGATACCATCGCCTGTATTGCCCACCGGGACGCGGCTGTCGAGGCACAGTATCTGGATTTGCTGAAAACCAAGCAGGTGGATGGGGCAATCAGCTTTACAACCGCTATGCCCGAGGAAAGGCTTCAGATCATTTCGAGGGATTATCCCTATGTTCAGTGCGGTGCCCGGACCCATTCCTCCAAGATTCCCTGTGTATGCATTGACAACGTGGCGGCAACACGGGAGGCTGTTTCCTATTTTGTCCAGACGGGCCACAGCCGTATCGCGTTTATCAACGGCGCTTTTGCCCGAACCTATGAAGCGGAACGGGAGCAGGGCTACCGGGAAGGTCTTGCCGATCATCAGCTGCCTTTCCGGGAGGACTACATCTGCTGCTGTGACTACGATGTAATGGGCGGCTACTATGCCTGCGAGAAGCTGATGACATTGGCAGAGCCTCCTACCGCAATCTTTACTTCCAGCGACCAGACTGCTGCCGGCGTGTGCAAATATCTGCTGAACCACGGCAAACAGCCGGGAAAGGACGTGGATGTCATCGGGTTTGACGGCACGTTCTTGTCAGATATGTGCACACCTGCCATTTCTTCTGTAAAGCAGCCTGGCTACGAGATGGGAAAGACAGCTTTCGATCTGCTGTATGAGCGGATGTCCGATCCGCAGGCCGTTGTGAAACGGGTTACCATGCTTCACACGTTGATCCACAAGGAGACCACCCATCCACTGCCGAAAACCAAGACCAAGTCCGCACCGAAAGGAGAAACATCATGATCGTTGATACACTCGATAACATTAACTATTATTTTGGCATGTCCAAGGAACTGGATTCTGCACTTTCTGTTTTGAAGCACTACAACCTATCCCTGCTGGAGCCGGGCGATTACTTTGATTTCCCGATTTCCGGCTGCAATACCACGCTGAAAATCCTGGAGCCGGAAATCGTCACGGACGAAAATGCCATTCCCTGGGAATACCATAAAAATATCATTGATGTGCAATGTGTTTTAAAGGGCGGCACCGAACTGATTGGTTATGCCCCCCGCAGCAAGCTGGACGGCTGGGAATATAACGAAGCCCGCGATACCGCGTTTACCACCGCGAAATGTAATTATCTGCCCATACGGCTTGAGGAATACGATTTTGCGATTTTCTTCCCGCAGGATGCCCACCGCAAAATTCAGAGCGCCGGCATCAAGGGCTACCACAAGCTGGTGCTGAAGGTGCCCATCAGCGGATTCCGGCTTCCGAACAAGCTGTAACCGGTTCAGAAATGGAGGTTTACCTTGACCTATATCCCATCTCCCAGCCGCTACGAAACCATGACCTACCGCCGCTGCGGAAGAAGCGGCCTTATGCTCCCGGCGCTTTCTTTGGGTTTGTGGCATAATTTCGGCGACGTCACGCCGTTTTCCACGCAGCAGAGTATTCTGCGAACCGGTTTCGATCTGGGTATCACCCATTTTGATCTTGCGAATAACTACGGACCTCCCTATGGTGAGGCCGAGAGAAATTTTGGCGTTCATATGGGCCGGGATTGGCATACGCACCGTCATGAGCTGGTTATCTCCACAAAAGCGGGCTATGATATGTGGCCTGGCCCCTATGGTGACCACGGCAGCCGGAAATACCTAATCAGCAGCCTGGACCAGTCTCTCAAACGGATGCATCTGGACTATGTGGATATTTTTTACCACCACCGGCCAGATCCCGATACACCCATTGAGGAGACCATGGGCGCGCTGGACCAGATCGTTCGCAGCGGTAAGGCGCTGTACGTCGGTATTTCGAACTATTATGATCCACAGCAGGCGAAAACCGCTATTGAGACACTTCGCAGCATGGGCACACCCATGCTGATTCACCAGCCCCGCTATTCCATGCTGAGCCGGATTCCTGAGCAAGGGCTGTTTGATGTGCTTCGTGAAGAGGGCGTCGGCTGTATTGCCTTTGCGCCGCTCTGCAATGGCATCCTGACCGGAAAATACCTGAACGGCATCGCGGCAGACTCCCGCGCTGGTCATGACCCTAGATATCTGAAGCCTGAGATGATCACCCCGGGTAAGCTGGAGGTTGTTCGCAAGCTGCAGGAAATTGCCCATGGCCGGGGACAGACCATGGCACAGCTGGCGCTTCAGTGGGTCCTCCAGAATCCGGCAGTGACTAGTGCGCTGATTGGCGCAAGCCGTCCGCAGCAGGTGATCGAGAATGTGCAGACGCTGTCTTTCCCGGCGCTGTCGGCGGAAGAATTGTCTCAGATTCATGCCATTCTGGCGGATGATGTATCCTGATTCCGATGCCATAAAAAGTAATGTGCTTATCGGCTTAACTCAGCAAAAGCAGAATTTAGCTACACTGGCGCGGGAGCGCCCATAGCTCCCCCCCGGGGGGGAGGTGTTGCTGCACTAAGGGACAATGTAGCTGAGTAAAACCGATAGGCACAAAAAGTAAAACGCAGCCACATTTGGGTTAAGCCCCGAATGTGACCGTATTTGTGTTTTAATCATCCGACGTATCCAGGGCTGAGCCGCTTCCGCCACGCTTTCTGCATGCACCAATCCATACTGTTCCACATGCGCTGCCTCTCAGCTGTTCTGCATATTCCCTGCCCTTTCATATATAAGAAAGGATAACAATGCCATTGAGAAATTTGCCCGCTGCGTATATCCCGACATCGTAGCCATTTACCAGAGTGAGGAAGGACAACGGGAATTTGCCGAGTGGCAGGCAGAACATGCAGCCAAGAAAGCCCAACGAAGACTACATACCACATAGAAGGAGGTCACCACACCGGTGACCTCCGTTGTTATTCTTTGGGCTTTTTCTTCCGTGGGCCTCTTGGCTTGGAAGTGGGAAGAATGCGGTAGCCGTTGGGGAAGTAGACCTGCTCGTATCGCTCGAAATAAACAAATAATCCGAACCCATCTCCCACAGGGAAGATCTGGTTCGGATTATATTGGTTTGGTGCCGGTGACCGGACTCGAACCGGTACGCCATCGCTGGCGGTGGATTTTGAGTCCACTACGTCTACCATTCCATCACACCGGCAACTGTATTTTCAAATTTCCACTCCAAAATCGTTCCTCAGAAAACGGAGGGCAAAACCGGAGGGCAATTCAAAAAACGCTACATATTCACTTTCAAAAAGTGCTGGTATTCCAAGGGGAATCCCACACGCCGGAGGATTTGGCGAACCAGATTTTGGGTCCGCCTCGCCCACCAATTCCAACACACCAGCATATGTATCGACTAGTATAGTACAAAACAGGGAAAAATGCAAGAGGAATTTTGCCGGACTGCGCTCCCGTCCGGCATTTTTCAGGCGTCGGCGGGGTCATGACCCCGCCTTACTAAGTTCATTTTTCCAGAATCAGGTTGCAGTCGGTTGCTGCCAGCGCGTTTTTCATATAGACGGCGGCCTCCGCGGGGGTGAGCTTCACCTGCTCGCCGGTTTGCATATTCTTCACAGAGCAGACACCCTCGGCAATTTCATCCTCGCCCAGCAGCACCGCGAAGGGAACCTCCAGCTTGTTGGCGTAGGCCATTTTCTGCTTGAATTTCTTTTGCTCACCGTACAGCTGCACCCGCAGACCGGCGGAACGGATGGTCTCGGCTACGGCGATGGCGGCGGCAGGATTGTCGGTCATGGGAAGCACCAAGGCGTCGGCGGGAGCGCTGGGCAGGGCGGGATTCAGCAGACCCTGCTCGTCCAGAACGTAGAACAGTCTCGTCAGGCCGATGGAAATGCCCACGCCGGGCAGGGGCTTGTCGATGTAGTAGCCCGCCAGATTGTCGTAGCGGCCGCCGGAGCAGACAGAGCCAATCTCCGGGTGGTCAAGCAATGTGGTTTCGTAAACCGTGCCGGTATAGTAGTCCAAGCCCCGGGCGATTGTCAGGTCAACGGCAAAATTGGCTTCGGGAACACCAAAAGCCGCAAGATTGGCGGTGACGGCCTTCAACTCGCTCAGGCCCTGATCGAACATCTCATTGCGACCGGCGTAGCCCTCCAGAGCGGACAGAACCTCCGCGTTGGTGCCGGTGATGGCGATAAATTTGAGAATTTCATCGGCCTGTTCTCCGGTCAGGCCGCAGTCCTCCAGAAGAATGGCCTTGACCTTCTCTGCGCCGATCTTGTCCAGCTTGTCCACGGTGCGCATAATGTCGCCGCTTTTTTCCGACAATCCCAGCATGGCATAGAAGCCATTGAGAATTTTGCGGTTGTTCACCCGAATCTGGAACCGGCTCAGGCCGAAGCCCCGGAAGACCTTGTAGATGATGGCGGGAATTTCCGCTTCATTCAGAATGTCCAGCTTGCCGTCGCCGATGATGTCAATGTCCGCCTGATAGAACTCCCGGAACCGGCCCCGCTGGGCCCGCTCCCCCCGGTAGACCTTGCTGATCTGAAAGCGCCGGAAAGGAAAGGCCAGCTCGTTATAGTGCAGCGCCACATATTTTGCCAGAGGCACCGTCAGGTCGAACCGCAGGGCCAGGTCGCTGTCGCCCTTGGTAAAGCGGTAGATCTGCTTTTCCGTCTCGCCGCCGCCCTTTGCAAGCAGAATCTGGGCATCCTCGATGACGGGGGTGTCCAGGGGGGCAAAGCCGTAGGAGGCGTAGGTGGTGCGCAGAATCTCCATCATTTTCTCAAAGCGGATCTGCTTGCCGGGCAGCAGCTCCATAAAGCCGGACAGGGTCCGGGGCTTGATAATCTCCATGTATAATTCTCTCCTTAAATCAAGATGTCATTGCGAACCAGTGCGCACACTGGTGTGGCAATCTCCCAGTTCTTCCAACGTGTTTGATAGAACCGGGGGATTGCCACATCGGCCCGCTGGGCCTCCTCGCAATGACATTCTATTTTTCTTTTTGTCAAAAGCGGTTTTTGCTGTGCAGCATTTCCCGCCAGTCCAGATCGCCCCGCTGCAGACCCATGATGAGCATTTCGGCGGAGGCCAGGTTGGTGGCGATGGGGACGTTCTGCTTGTCACAGTGCCGGATCGTCTCGATCATCTGGCTGTCGTCCCAGGGCTCGGTGGTGTTGGGGTCTGTGAACAGCAGCACAAGGTCAATCTCGTTGTAGGCAATCCGGGCGTTGATCTGCTGGTGGCCGCCCTGTTTGTGGGACAGGAGCAGGGTAATGGGCAGGCCGGTATTGTCGGCGATGAGTCTGCCGGTGGTGGCGGTGGCGAAGAGGTTGTGCTTCATCAGCACGCTCTTGTAGGCGGTGCAGAACTGAACCATCAGTTCCTTCTTCTTGTCGTGTGCCAGAAATGCGATGTTCACAGCTGTCACTCCTTTTTATATATCAAAACCTTGTTTTATCTGAAAGTAATCGACTCGTGGAAGCCCTGAATCCGCCGGGCGATCCGGCGGCAGGCCTTCGCGGCGGGGCAATGGGGGGAATACTGCAGCAGAGGCCGTCCGAAGGAGGCCGCCAGCGTCACACAGGGGTCTTCGGGCACCACGCCCGCCAGAGGCAGGCCCGCGTTGTCCATCACATCGTCGATGGTGGTGCGCAGGGTGCTGAGCATCTCCCGATCCACCCGGTTGACAATGAGCCGCACATCCATCTTACCCCGCAGCTCCAGAAGCTCTCCCACCCGGGCGGCGTCCCGGACAGAGGCGGGGCCGAAGCCGGTGACCAGTAAAAACCGGTCAGCAGCGCCGGAAACCAATCGGAAGCCGGCATCCACACCGGCAGGGGCATCCAGCAGAATGACATCATATTCCCGCCGGGCCGCCCGGAGCATGGCGCGGAAGGCATCCATATCGATCCGCTCCACCGGGCAGTTCATGGGGGCGGTGAGGAAATGGAGATTAGGATACCGGGGGTGCCGGGCGGCGGCGCTTGGGGGGTAATTGCCGCCGGCCACGTCCAGAAAGGACAGAGCGCCGCTGTCAGACAGGCCCAGAGAAATGTCCAGGTTCCGCAGGCCCACATCACAGTCCACACACAGAACCCGTCTGCCGTCCTCACTCAGGGCGCAAGCCAGTCCCGCGCAGACGGAGGTTTTTCCGGTTCCGCCCTTGCCGGATAGCACAGCCAACACTTCGCCCAAGCCCTATCTCCTCCATCCCATAGTTTGTCCTCATTATACAGAGAATTCGCACAAAATGCAAGGGGAATTTCACCATTTTTGAAAAGTTTTTCATCAAAATAAACAAAAGTTATGCCGTTCATTGGCTTCTCCCTATGGGCAAGAAGGTTTTCCGGCCTTCTTGGCGCTTCAGGGACTTTTTTGTGGAGCCGCGGCAAAAAAGGGTTGCGCACGGTGGGAATCTGAGCTATAATCAAATTGTAAAAATACGGGCGTCTGCCCGATAATTGGAGGAATGATTCCCATGTTCAACGCTATGATCGAAACTCTGAAGGCGAATCCCCGCAAGATCGTGTTTACCGAGGGCCATGACGCCCGTATTCTGGAGGCCACTTCCCGTCTGGTGGAGGGCGGCTTCCTGACCCCCATCCTGATTGGCAACGTGGACGAGGTCAAGGCCAACGCCGCCAAGGGTGGCTTCAACATCGAGGGCGTCGAGATCATCGATCCCCTGACCTACGACGGCATGGATGCCATGGTCGAGAAGATGGTGGAGCTGCGCAAGGGCAAGATGTCCGCCGATGACTGCCGCAAGGCCCTCAGCAAGGGCAACTACTTTGGCACCATGCTGGTGAAGATGGGCTACGCCGATTCCCTGCTGGGCGGCGCCACCTACTCCACCGCCGATACCGTTCGTCCCGCTCTGCAGATTGTCAAGACCAAGAAGGGCTCCCATCTGGTGTCCTCCTGCTTCATTCTGGTGCGCGGCGAGGAGAAGCTGGCCATGGGCGACTGCGCCATCAACATCAGCTATGAGGATAGCGTTGACAAGGACGGCAACGTGACCCTGACCGCCGCCCAGAAGCTGGCTGAGGTTGCCATCGAGACCGCCAAGACCGCCAAGGTCTTCGGCATCGATCCCAAGGTCGCCATGCTGAGCTTCTCCACCAACGGCTCCGGCAAGGGCGGCACCGTTAAGCTCAGCCACGACGCTACCGCCGTTGCCAAGGAAATGGCTCCCGATCTGGCAATCGACGGTGAGATGCAGTTCGACGCCGCTGTGGCCCCCGAGGTTGGCCAGCTGAAGTTCCCCGGCTCCCCCGTGGCCGGCTACGCCAACACCTTCATCTTCCCCACCATCGAGGCCGGCAACATCGGCTACAAGATCGCTCAGCGTCTGGGCGGTTTCGAGGCCTACGGCCCCATCCTGCAGGGTCTGGCCGCTCCCATCAACGACCTGTCCCGGGGCTGCAACGCCGACGAGGTCTACAAGATGGCCATCATCACCGCCGCCATGGTCTAAGTCGGCAGGGCCGACAGCCAATGCGTTACGAACGCGGTCGGTGATCGTTACACCATTGGATTTTGCTCGGTATCGTTACATTTTCGAATTATGGCAAACAGGCCGTCCGTTTTGGGCGGCCTGTTTCACTAAAATAAGGAATATTGTTCTTTTGCTGGTTAACTGCGTAGGGCGGGGTCATGACCCCGCCGATCAGGTAGGTTTATTGCCTTGCGTTGGTTTAATGGGATTTGCCTGGACGTGAACTCACCGAATACCATTCAACGTAAATTGCTGATTGTCGATACTGCGTCGGCGGGGTCATAACATAAGCCCTACGCATTGGTCAACTAAATTGTTCTTTTGTCGCCGTAGGGGACGGCCTCCGGACGTCCCTATGGTATGCAGCCATTCCTTGCAGCCAGGCGGAATATGGGGAAACGGGGCGTCGAGGACGCCGCCCCCTACGATCCGCTAAATTCTCCCTTCATAAACGAAAGCGCCGCGGCATGAGCCGCGGCGCTTTGCGCGTGATTAGTAGTTCTCGGCGTGGATCTCGAAGTAGCTCTTGGGATGGTTGCAGGTGGGGCAGATTTCGGGAGCCTTGGTGCCGACCACGATGTGTCCGCAGTTGCGGCACTCCCAGACCTTGACCTCACTCTTTTCGAAGACCTTGGCAGTCTCCACGTTCTGAAGCAGGGCGCGGTAGCGCTCTTCGTGGTGCTTCTCGATGGCGGCGACCAGACGGAATCTGGCGGCCAGCTCCGGGAAGCCCTCTTCCTCGGCGGTCTTGGCAAAGCCAGCGTACATATCCGTCCACTCGTAGTTTTCGCCCTCGGCTGCGGCCAGCAGGTTTTCGGCGGTGGAGCCGACGCCATCGTGCAGCTCCTTGTACCACATTTTCGCGTGCTCCTTCTCGTTGTCGGCGGTCTTCAGGAACAGGGCAGCAATCTGCTCGTAGCCATCCTTCTTAGCGCGGGATGCGAAGTAGGTGTACTTGTTTCTGGCCTCGGACTCGCCTGCGAAAGCGGCCATCAGATTCTTCTCGGTCTGGGTTCCAGCGTATTTATTTGCCATAATGGTATCCTCCTGTTGCGCGGGCACAGCCTGCGTGTGATGGCTCTATTTTACCAGATGAATTTCAAAATGACAAGTAAAAATTATCCGCATATGTCAAATACTTTCCCTTACACATAGATCTCCGCCGTCACGGGAATGTCCACAGCGGGCTTTTCGGCAAGGCAGGTGAAGGTGATGCCGCCCTCCGTGCGTTTGGCGTAGGTGATAGCGGCGCAGGCATCCCGCATGGCCAGATCCCGGGCAGTGTTGCTCCCGCTGTAAATGGGCGTGACCCGGGCCAGCTTTTCGCTGGTGAGGGCGGAAATGGGGATGGAAAGGCTGTAGGGGGCAGCGCTTCCCTTCCAGGCGGCGGCGTTCAGAAAGAAGGTGACGAAGCTGGTCTTCACGGCCTGCCCGGCGGCGGTGACGGCAGCGGCGGCCTGGGCGTCCACATAGCCCTTCCCGGCGGCGTCGGTATCCTCCGTGGGGTCCGGCAGGCCGGTGAGCTTCTGACCGCCCATGTCGATCTGCCCCTGAACCGCGCCGCCTACGCAGGACAGGGCTCCTACATCCTCGGCGGTGATGGACACATTTCCATTTTCGTCCGGGCCGACGCCGCAGACGCTGATCAGTGCACCGTCGCCGTCCACACCGTTGCGGCTGACGCTGTAGCTTACCACATCCCCGGAATCATAATGCGCCGTAGTGCGGCTCCACACATATTCTCCGGGCGGGCAGGCGGGAAGAGCCTCCTCCCACTGACCCGTGGGAATCTGCCGGTAGTCCGAACTGATCTGAAAATCGACCTCCTGTCCCAGCAATGTCGGTACGGGACCGTTGAATTCCCCACTGTCCTTTGCCAGAGTCAGGTACTCGTCCAGCTTGTCCTGGAGCCATTGCAGACGGCAGTAGTCATCCATCTGAGGCGCCTCCGCCGCCGGGTTGACCTGCACCTGAATCCGGAAGGGGAAGGTGGACAACTGGTTCAGATTTTCATCGTGGAATACCAGACAGGCCCGGACGCAGCCCGGCACGCTGAGCACCTCGGCGGTGAGCAGAACGGTAGCTACGCTGTCGGAGATGGTAATTGCGGCAGTGCCGTCGGCGAGCCGGTCATACACTCCCCGGGTTCGGTCCGGCCGCTCAAAGCCAATGGCGGCTGTGACGCCCTCCGGGGGCTGCCAGGGCTGACCGTCACAGAGTAGGGATATCGCTACCGCCCGGGTCTGAGCGTCGTGCTGCATGGCGGGAACCGTCTGAATGCCGGGGCGATTCAGGTCAACGGTGATCTGTGTTTGAATCTGCATGAAAAATACCTCCTGTTGTGATTTGAAAGCCAAATGGCGGCTTTCGTTCCATTGTACGAAATCAGATGGGAGATGTCGTAAAAATAATGGGAGAACCGGCAGGGAAGGTTGACGTTCCGGCGGCGCTCTGGTATAATTTCAATTAGTCAATACGGTAACGGAGAATGTAGTTGACAGTTGACAGTTGACAGTGGATAGTTGTGGTATCCCTTCGGGATGAATTATATAGACTGCAAACACGAACTACCAGTCGTTTTTCCAAAGAAACTTGCCATATTCGACTTTTTTCAAATTGTCCCGTAGGGACTCCTTAACTGTCAACTGTCAACTATTCACTGTCAACTAAAGAACAATTGTCTTGGCTAAGGGCATTCCAGCAACAGAACGTAAAGGAGACGTGGATATGGAAGCGGTATTTCCGGAAATTCAGAAACGATTTGGTTTTGGCATGATGCGACTGCCCATGGTCGGCGATCAGGTGGATATTCCCCAGACCACCCGGATGGTGGACGCTTTTCTGGCGGCGGGCTTCAACTATTTTGACACGGCCCACGGCTACATCGGCGGTCAGAGTGAGCAGGCCGTCAAAACCTGCCTCACCTCCCGGTATCCCAGGGACCGGTACATTCTGACCAACAAGCTGTCCAACAACTTCTTTGAAACCCAGGAGGAAATCCGTCCGCTGTTTCAGGAGCAGCTGGAGGCCTGCGGGGTGGACTATTTTGACTTCTACCTGATGCACGCTCAGAGCGGGTCGCGGTTCGAGAAATATACCCGCTGCCGGGCCTACGAGACGGCGCTGGAGCTGAAAGCCGAGGGCAAGATCCGCCATCTGGGCATCTCCTTCCACGACAGCCCCCAGGTGCTGGACAAAATTCTGACGGCCTACCCCCAGATTGAGGTGGTTCAGCTTCAATTTAACTACCTGGACTACGACGATCCCAGAGTGCAGTCCTTCGGCTGCTACGAGGTCTGCCAAAAGCACGGCAAGCCGGTGTTCGTCATGGAGCCGGTAAAGGGTGGCTCTCTGGTGAAACTGCCGGAGCAGGCCCAGCGGATTTTTGACGGACTGGAAAGCGGCTCCAACGCCAGCCTTGCCATCCGGTTTGCCGCCGGTTTCCCCGGGAATCGGGCGGTGCTGTCCGGTATGAGCAATCTGGAGCAGCTGGAAGAAAACGTGGCGTTTATGAAGGACTTCCGGCCCCTGTCCGCCCAGGAGCAGGCGGCGGTAGAGCAGGTGCGGGGGGTGCTGAGGGGACAGGGCCTGATTCCCTGCACCGGCTGCCGCTACTGCACCGAGGTGTGCCCCATGGAGATTCCCATTCCCGACCTGTTTGCCTGCCTCAACGACAAGTGGCGCACAGGCTCCGCGGATACCTCCGGGATTGGCGGAGGGAAACCCGGCGACTGCCTGCGCTGCGGAAAATGCGAGGAAATCTGCCCCCAGCAGCTGAATATCCGGGGACTGATGCTGTCCGTCCGGGGTGAGTTGGGGCTGTAAACGAGAATCCCTTCTGGAAAAGGAGCTCCAGTGAAAAGAGCAAAGAAAATTCTGATACTGCTGGTGGCTGTGGGCGCGATGTGTGGCGTGGTAGCCGGGTTCCTGCCTTACTTTCAGCGGGCCTTCACCGTGAAACCCCGTCAGGCGGTGAGCCAGCCGACGGAAACGGTGTACTATGCGCCCCCGGAGTCGGAGGAGACTGTGGAAACGGCCCCGGAACCCGTGACGGAGCCGCCGGAAACAACTCCTCCGGAGACAGAACCGCCGCAGACGGAGCCCGTGGACAGTGGACGAATCCATTACGACACCGTCCCCGTCTTTTACGAGACGGACTATCCGGATATCCACTATGGCATCGGTTCCTTTGCGGACTACGGCAGCGGCGTCACCAGCGTGGCCATGGTAGCCAGCTTCCTGACAGGCTATGAGTACCTCCCAGATCAATTGGCCCAGTGGTTTGCAAGCTACACCGGAAATCAGATTCAGACCCTGGAATACATTTCCGATACGCTGCAACTGCCCTGGGAGCGGGCGGAGAATTTCCACATCGCCCGGCAAGCTCTGCGGGACGGCAAGGTGGTCATCGCCCTGATGGGGCCCGATTCCGTCTTCACCACGGGCCAGCATTTCATCGTGCTCACCGGCATCAATGAGGCGGGGAAAATCACGGTAAACGACCCGAACAGGAAGAATTACGACTTGTGGAACCTGCAAAAATCCTTCGCGGAGGGCTTCCGGGAGGGGGACATTCTCTGCGGCTACAGTGCCGCCTGGATCTACGACCCGGCCCAGGTGCCGGAGGAGCCCTTCCGCTTTGAGGACCCCGCTCCTGCCGAGGGGCCCCGGTATCCCGACATGGTTCTCAGCAAGGAAGATCAGGATCTTCTGGCGAAGCTCATCTGGGCGGAGGCCCAGGGCGAGCCCTTCGAGGGCCAGCAGGCCATTGCCGAGGTGGTGCTCAACCGGGTGGCAGCAGACAATTTCCCGGGAAATGTCCACGACGTACTCTACGCGCCGGACCAGTTCAAGGCTGTGGCTCAGATTTATGCCGCCAAGCCCACCCATGTGCAGTATGAGGCCATCCGCCGGGCTATGTACGGCCCCCATGTGGTGCCGGAGGACGTGGTATTTTTCAGCACCGGTGCCGTCAGTGACAACGTCTGGGGAACCATTGGAAATCATACCTTCTGCCATCAGTGGTAGAGAAAAGGAGCGTGCATCAAAATGCTTCAACAGTTACGCGAGCGCTACCGGCGCTATGACGAGGAGGCCACGCAGGTGCGGAAAAAGGCCGCCCCCGCCGACGGCCTGTTCGGCTTCGGCAACGACCCAAAAAACCATCCCTGCCATGAGCAGTTTTATGAGGACGTGGGCAGATGGACAGCGGAATTCCTGGAAACCCAGCCCAGCCCCGGGGACAGCCTGGACGCCGCCCGGTTTCTCATTGAGGCACCGAAAACCTGCGCCGGTCCGGAGAGCTACTGGATGATGTACGCGGCTCAGGGCTGGTGCCGGGAGCTGGTGTGCCGGCTGGACCCGGAGGGCTGCGCCCAGCTGCGGGCGCTGTACGATGAACTGTACCCCAAACGGGACAGAATGCCGGTACATCAGGAGCTGTACAAGGCCCTGAAAAAAGGCTCCGGCAGAATGGGCAATTCCATCCCGTCATTCTTTGCGAAGCTGCACGAAAAAAAGCCTATGTGATAAATTGGAATTGACAGGATTACGCGGGATATTGTATGATATACGGGATTACAGAAACGATGAGAGGATAGGGCGAGGCTATGACAGATATACGGATTTGGGTAAAACGAATCGCCCTGCTGCTCATGGGCCTGACCATCGCCCATCTGGGCGTGACCCTGTTCCTGCTGGCGGATCTGGGTTCCGACCCTTTTAATGTGTTGATTCAGGGCCTGTACCGGTTTCTTCCCTGGCCCGGATTCATGACCCACGGCTATGTCCATATGGGAGTGTCCTTCCTGATCATTCTGGTGCTGCTGGCAGTGGACAGAAGCTATATCCGTATCGGCACCCTGCTGTGCATGGTGTTGGGCGGGCCGATTATCGATGTGTTCACCATTGCGCTGGGGAGCCTGATCCATTCCGAATCCCCCATGGCCCTGCGCCTTGCCACCCTGGTGGTTGGCTGTGTGATTTTGGCCTTCGGTATGACCATTGTGATTCAGTCCAAAGCGGGTACCGGCCCTAACGATCTGGTGGCTGTGGTCATCAGCGATAAGACCCGGTGGAAATTCGGCCCGGTGCGCATCTGCGTGGACGTGTGCTTCGCGCTGGCGGGCTTCCTGCTGGGGGGCACCGTGGGGCTTGGCACCATCATCTGCGCCTTCCTGGTTGGCCCCGCGGCCCAGATATTTATGCCGGTCTCTGAGAAAATCTGTGCCGGCGTCTGAGCGTTTTGTGAATCCCTCCTCCAGTTTCGGCGGAGTGATGAATAAGTATGTATGAAAGAGGAAGTGATTGTTTTGACTCCGAACGAGAAAAAGCAGCTGCAGATCACTGCCTGCAAGGTGCGCATGGGCGTCATCGACGCGACCCATGGCGCCAAGGCCGGTCATCCCGGCGGCAGCCTGTCCGCGGCGGATATGTTTACCTATCTGTACTTCAAGGAAATGAACATCGATCCCAAGAATCCTAAGTGGGAAAACCGGGACCGGTTTGTTCTGAGTAAGGGCCACACTGCCCCCGGCCTGTACTCCGCGCTGGCCAACCGTGGCTTCTTCCCTGTTGAGGACCTGGTGACCCTGCGGCACATCGACTCCTACCTGCAGGGCCATCCCAACATGAACACCGTTCCCGGCGTAGATATGTCCACCGGCTCTTTGGGCCAGGGCATCTCCTGCGCTGCCGGTATGGCCCTGGGCCTGAAGCATCAGGGTAATCCCGCCCGGGTCTACACCCTGCTGGGCGACGGCGAGATTCAGGAGGGTCAGGTCTGGGAGGCTTGTATGCTGGCTGCCCACTACAAGCTGGACAACTTCTGCGTCATTGTGGACAACAACGGCCTGCAGATCGACGGCAACGTTGCCGACGTTATGAGCCCCTATCCCATCGTGGACAAGCTGGAAGCCTTTGGCTTCAAGGTTGTCGCCATCGACGGACATGACTTTGACCAGATCGAAGCCGCTATGAACACCGCCCGGGAAACCAAGGGTCAGCCCACTGCCATCGTCATGAAGACCACCAAGGGCAAGGACGTGTCCTTCATGGAGAACAACGCGGGCTGGCATGGCAAGGCTCCTAACGATGCCGAGCATGAGCAGGCCATCGGCGAGCTGAAAGCGATTCTGGCAGAACTGGAGGGCAAGTGATATGGCAGACGTAAAGAAGATCGCAACCCGTGACAGCTACGGCAATGCTCTGGCGGCTCTGGGTGCTGAGCACGAGAATCTGGTGGTGCTGGATGCCGACCTGGCAGGGGCTACCAAGACCGGCGTTTTCAAGAAGGCCTTCCCCGACCGGCACTTCGACTGCGGCATCGCGGAAGCCAACATGATCTGTGTGGCGGCCGGTATGGCTACCACCGGACTGGTTCCTTTCGCTTCCTCCTTCGCCATGTTCGCCGCGGGCCGTGCTTTTGAGCAGGTGCGCAACTCCATCGGCTACCCCCACCTGAATGTGAAGATCGGCGCCACCCACGGCGGCATCTCCGTCGGTGAGGACGGCGCAAGCCATCAGTGCTGCGAGGACTTCGCCCTGATGCGCTCCATCCCCGGCATGGTGGTGATGTCTCCTGCCGACGATGTGGAGGCCAAGGCTATGGTAAAGGCCGCCTACGAGTACGTTGGCCCCGTGTATATGCGCTTCGGCCGGGCCGCTGTGCCCGTGGTCCATGAGGAAGGCTTTTCCTTCCAGATCGGCAAAGGCGAAGTCCTGCGGGACGGCACCGACGTTGCCATCATCGCCAACGGCCTGATGGTTTATGAAGCCATTGTGGCAGCGGAAGAGCTGGCCGCCAAGGGCATCAGCGCCATGGTCATCAACATGGCCACCATCAAGCCGCTGGACGAGGAGCTGGTGCTGGCCGCGGCAGGCAAGTGCGGCAAAGTCATCACCTGTGAGGAGCACTCCATTATCGGCGGTCTGGGCGAGGCTGTGTGCAGCCTGCTCTCTGAGAAGCTGCCCACCAAGGTTGCCCGCATCGGCGTCAACGACGAGTTCGGTCACTCCGGCCCCGCCGGCGCCCTGCTGAAGGCCTTCGGCCTCAGCGCGGACCACATCGTGGAAGTCGCAGAGGAACTGTGCAAATAAGGTAAATTAAGTACGCCCGGCTCATTTTTTGAGCCGGGCGTCAAAATATTGATTGGCAAACGGAACTCCGCCTCTTTCGAGGCGGAGTTATCATCTGCTTAGCCCACGGTGCTGGAATAAATGCCATCCTGTGCGGTCCAGCTGCCCCCCTGAGCGGTAAGGGTCTGTCCGTTGGTCAGCTCCGCTTCCAGCCGCAGCACCAGCTGCTGACCCTCCCCGATTTCCTCGGGAACGGTAAAGCTCAGATCCGTAATGGTAGCGTCGTAGCTTCTGTCAGCCTCGCCGGGAGCCATGACCAGCGGAATTCTGCCGATCTCCTGGCCGTCCAGGGTCATCACCAGATTCGCCTGAGCACAGGCCACGTTGTCGCCATCACCGGTAATCCGGGGAGCCTGCACCAGCGCGTAGCCGCTGAGAATCGTCAGGCTGTCGCCCTCCAGCGCCGTATCGTTCAGCGTCACACTGCAATAGGGCATCAAAGACGAAGCCAGATTGATCAGGGACTCATCCGTGGGGTTCTCCGGCGTATTCACCGCCACCTCGGCGAAGGAGCCGTCCTTACCGGACAGCGTCACATAGTAGCCGTAGCCATCGGCGCCGTTCAGATCGGCGGAAGCCACATAGGCACCGCTCTTCCACTCACAGGGCACCGTTTTGATGTTCTCCCCGTCCAGACGAACCACAAACTCCGCGGTATCCCCATTGGCGTGCTCCGAGGGAACGGCGGTCAGATTCACGGTGGCGCCGTTGGGGCTGCTCCAGGTGGTGACACTGAGGCTGCTCTCCGTCAGGCTCAGCTCCCGGCCGGCTTTTTCCTGGGAGACGGTAGTCGGAGCGGCGGTCTCACTCTCCGAGGAGACGGTGGGCTCCGCCTTCTTGCCGCAAGCGGCGAAAGAAAGCACCATGACGATTATCAGTAGGGCGCATAGTACCAGCAAGGCACGCAGCAATCTCTTTTTCATTGGAATTCCTCCTTTTTCTGCCATCTGTCTACATTATAACCCATTCCGAAGCAATTTGCAATCCCGTTTTCCCGGGTCATTCTTCTTCCTGTTCAGGCTCCGGCAGGGCGGTCTTGTCCGCGTTGACGTAGGCCATCAGCTCATCTCCGGTGATGGTCTCCTTCACCAGCAGGAACTCGCTGATCTCATCCAGCAGCTGCCGGTTCTCCGTAAGAATCCGCTTGGCATCGGTGTAGGCGCTGTCCAGAAGGCGCATAACCTCCTTGTCCACCTCGGCGGCGGTCTCCTGGGAGCAGTCCATATAGGCCTGCCCATCCAGATACTGATTCTGCACGGAAGCCGTGGACATCAGTCCGAACTTTTCGCTCATGCCGTACTGGGTGACCATGTTCCGGGCCAGAGACGTGGCCCGCTGAATGTCGTTGGACGCGCCGGTGGTCTGAATGCCGAAGACCACCTGCTCCGCCGCCCGTCCGCCAACCAGCGTCCGCAGCTCCGTGCGCAGCTCGTCAGCGGTGGACAGGAACTTCTCCTCCTCGGGCATCTGCATAGTGTAGCCCAGCGCGCCGGAGGTGTGGGGAACGATGGTAATTTTGGACACGGGCTGGGCATGCTTTTCCAGGGCCGCGATCAGGGCGTGGCCCACCTCGTGGTAGGCAACCAGCCGCTTTTCCATGTCGGTCAGCACGGTATTCTTCTTCTCGGTGCCCGCGATGACGGTCTCAAAGGATACCAGCAGGTCCTCCTGATTCACCGCCTGCCGTCCGTGCCGCACGGCCCGCAGAGCGGCCTCGTTGACCAGGTTGGCAAGATCCGCGCCCACCGCGCCGGCAGTGGCCTGGGCGATTTTCCGCAGATCCACATCCTCGGAAAGCCGAATCTTCCGGGTGTGCACCTTCAGGGTATCCAGACGGCCCTGGAGGTTGGGCCGATCCACGATGATCCGGCGATCAAACCGGCCAGGCCGCAGCAGTGCCTTATCGAGAATCTCCGGACGGTTGGTGGCGGCCAGACACACGATGCCCTTGGAGGACTCGAAGCCGTCGATTTCGCTGAGCAGCTGGTTCAATGTCTGCTCCTGCTCGGAGTTGGAGCCATAGCGGTTATCCCGGGAACGACCCACGGCGTCGATCTCATCGATGAAGATGATGCAGGGAGCCACCTTGGCCGCCTGCTGGAACAGGTCCCGGACCCGGCTGGCGCCCATACCCACGAACATCTCCACAAAATCGGAACCGGAAATGGAGAAGAAGGGCACGTCCGCCTCACCGGCCACGGCCTTGGCAAGCAGGGTCTTGCCGGTGCCGGGGGAGCCAACCAGCAGCGCGCCCTTGGGGAGCTTGGCACCGATGGCGGTGTACTTCTGGGGGTTGTGGAGGAAATCGATGATTTCCTGCAGGGACTCCTTGGCCTCGTCCTGTCCTGCCACGTCCTTGAAGGTCACGCCGGTCTGCTTCTCCATATAGACCTTGGCCTTGGACTTGCCGAAACCGCCCATCATGCCGTCGCCGCCCATGCGCTTTGTCAGCAGGTTCATCAGCAGGAACATACCACCGATCATAATGGCGTAGGACAAAATCATCATAATCATGGAGTTATCCTCCACGATCTGGTTGTTGACCTTCACGCCCGCCGCGTCCAGCTCCTCTGCCAGGGACAGCATATCGCCGCCGCTGGGCAGGCCGGTATAGCAGGCCTTCTGCCGGGACGCGTCCTTTGCCGCTTCCTCCTTGGTCATATAGAGAATGCGGTCATAGCGCAGCTCCACCTCAGCAAGCTGGCCGGAGTTTTTCGCCTCAAAGAAGTCGGACAGGGTGGTTTCCGTATACTGGCTCTTTTCCACCGTATTCATGATCCAGCTGAACAGCAGCACCAGAATCAGCGCGATCATCAGCGGAGTGAAGAAGCTGCCCTTGGGGCGCTCGCCCTCGGGCTTTTTTCCGTTATTGGGGTTATTGCCGCGATTGAGATCCATAATCCGCTCGCCTCCTTATTTTGCCACATCATATCACACTTTCGCGTTTTAAGCAATGTAGGATTCCGGTACGGATGGTAAATTTTCTGTGAATAGGTTACATAATCCCTCATTTCCCCCGTTCCAGCGAAAAATTAAGCTTGAGAAATTGCATATTACCTGCTATAATGCTAGCATCTATCATTATCGTTTGAACAGGAGATACTGTTATGAGTGAAAACCGCCGTCCTGACGGACGGAAAACCCCTCCCCGCCGGGCTGACCGGTTTGCCCAGCGGGAGGAAACTGAGGAAGTGGAAGGCCAGCTGGAGGGCCGCAACGCCATCGCCGAGGCCCTGAAAAGCGGCCGCACCATCGATAAGATTTTCGTCGCCGACGGCGACATCGATAAGGGCTTGCAGCGGCTTGCCGCTCAGGCGAAGGAAGCCGGTGCCGTGGTGGTTCCCGTAGACCGCCGGAAGCTGGATGCCATGTCCTATACCCGTGCCCATCAGGGCATCATCGCCCTGGCTGCCGCCCATGAATACGCGACCATCGACGACATTCTGGACGAAGCCGCCGCCCGGGGGGAAGCGCCCCTCATCGTCATCTGCGATGAGCTGTCCGACCCCCATAACCTGGGTGCGATTCTCAGAAGCGCGGAGTGCGCCGGCGCTCACGGCATCATCATCCCCAAGCGCCGCAGCGTGGGCCTCACCGCCACCGTTGCCAAGGCTTCCGCCGGTGCGGTGGAGTATATGAAGGTGGCCCGGGTCACCAATATCAGCAGCGCCATTTCCGAGCTGAAGGACAAGGGCGTATGGGTGTTCGGCACCGCCGCCGAAGGCTCCATTCCCATGTATCAGGCGGATCTGTCCGGTCCCGCCGCCATCGTCATCGGCAATGAGGGCGATGGTATGAGCCCCCTGGTCCGCAAAAACTGCGACGTGATGGTGAGCATTCCCATGGCCGGGCGCATCAGTTCTCTGAACGCCTCCGCCGCGGCATCGATTCTGTTGTACGAGGCGGTACGCCAGCGCTTATAACCAGGAGGATACCCAATTATGGATATGGATACCAATCAGGATTTTGATTTAGAGGACATTCTGAAGGAATTCAGCGAGCACCCGGAAGCAAAAGAACCGGCACAATCCACCGGGCAGATGCCTGAGCTGCGGTTTGACGAAGAGCCGTCGGATGCGCCGGAAATGCCGGAGGTCAAAGAGCCGGAAGCCCAGGAGCCGGAGGAACCGGCCCTGCCCGACACCCAGGAATTCGCCCCGGTGGAGGAACCGGCCTCCGATGCCATTACCACCGACGAGCCTGCTTCCGATGCCCCGCCCACCGATGAACCCACCATCGTCATGGATCTGCCGGAGGAGCCGGAAGCCCCGCAGCCGGCGGTTGCCGAGCCTGCCTTTGAGGTGGAGGAGGAATTCATCCCCGCTCCCATCGTATTCACCCCCCGCTCCCGTCTGAAGGAGCTGAAAAAGCAGCTGGTGGCCGGTCCGGAACGCAGATACTATGAGCTGTCCGAAATGGGCGTGGGCAGACTTCAGGCCGCTGTGCTGCTGAATCTGCTGGTAGTGCTGATCTGCGGGGGTGTCACCGCCCTGTTTGCCCTGGAACTGGTGCCGGAAAACCGGATGAAGCTGGTGGTTTTCAGCCAGGTGATGGCCATGCTGATCTCCGCCCTTCTGGGCTGCAATCTGATGCTGGACAGCCTGGGCGATCTGTTCAAGGGCCGGTTTACCGTCAACACGCTGCTGACACTGACCTTTGCCGCCTGCCTCATCGACAGCCTTTTCTGCCTGAAAGAGCTGCGGGTTCCCTGCTGCGCCGCCTTCAGTCTGGAAATGACCATGGCCCTGTGGGCCAGGCTCCAGAAGCACAACACCGAAATGGCCCAGATGGATACCATGCGTAAGGCCGTTCGTCTGCACGGCATTGTAAGAGTTGAAAACTACTACGAGGGCAAGGACGGCCTTCTCCGCAAGGAGGGCGAGGTCTCCGACTTCATGGATACCTACAAAAAAATGCCCTCTCCCGAAATCGTCCAGTCCGTTTACGCGGTGCTGAGTCTGCTGATGTGCATCGGCATCGCCGTGTTCGCCGGAATGCTCCATGGTCTGAGCATGGGCGTGCAGATTCTGTCCACCTCTCTTCTGGTGGCAGTCCCCGCCAGCTTCTTTGTCTCCATCTCCCGCCCCATGGCCATTCTGGAAGCCCGGCTTCACATGGTGGGCACCGTGCTGTGCGGCTGGGAAGGGGTCAAGGACCTGTGCGGCAAGGCCGTGTTCCCCATTTCCGATCTGGATCTGTTCCCCCAGGGCAGCACCAAGCTCAACGGCGTCAAGTTCTACGGCAGCCGCAATCCCGACGAGGTGGTATCCTACACCACCTCCGTGATCCACATTGCCGGCGGCGGCCTGGTGCCCGTATTCGACCAGCTGCTGAAAAGCCGGAACGGAACCGTATATCCGGTCCGCAGCTTCCGCAACTACGGTGACGGCGGCATTGGCGGCGAGGTGGACGGCCTGCCGGTTCTCGTGGGCACCATGGCCTTCCTGCAGGATATGGGCGTGGAAATTCCCGAGGGAACCATGGTCAATCAGGCGGTTTACGCCGCTGTGGATGGGGAGTTGTGCGCGGTCTACGCCATTTCCTACGCCAAGATGCGCTCCGCTGCCGCGGGCCTTGTGACCCTGTGCGGCTATCGCAAGCTGAAGCCTCTGAAGCTCAGTGGCGATTTCATGCTCACTGAGGAGTTCCTTCGTTCCAAGTTCAACGTGAAGACCAGGCGCATTGCTTTCCCGGATCGGGATACCTGCCAGAAATTGCAGCAGCACCCCATTGATCCCGAAGAGCCGGTGCTGGCTCTGACCACCCGGGAGGAGCTGGTCAGCGCGGCCTACGCCATCACCGGCGCCCGGGCCCTGCGGCTGTCCACCAAGCTGGGTGTGATCATCCATCTGATCGGCGGCACCCTGGGCCTCATCATCATGTTGGTGCTTGGGTATCTGGGCAGCACCGAGCTGCTGACCCCCGTCAACATTCTGCTGTATCAGCTCATTTGGGCGGTGCCCGGTCTGCTGGTGACAGAATGGACACGCATCGTATAAACAGCAATTCCGTGTGTCAAAAAGCTTCGCAGAATTTGCCGCGTCTGCGGCAAACTCATTCAAATCCATTTTCCACCGGGGCGTGTACCTGGCGGAAAATACTTCTCAGGCTGCAAGTGTGGAATTTGTTCGCCATTGGCGAACAAATTATGCGCGCAGCAGCCTGCAAAAATCTGTCGGAAAGCCCCGAAGGGGATTTTCGACAGTCTGAATCCCGTGTCGGAATTCCGACACGGGATTGTTTTATCCGCATATCCAATTCTGAAAGCCGGGAGTATAGAAGCGGTTTCCCTCCAAATCCACCCACATGGCCTCCGCGCCGCAGCTTTCTGCCAGCGTCTCTCCCTCTGCCTGGGGCAGGACAAACAGGGCCGTGGACAGAGCGTCGGCAAGGCCGGAATCCCGGCAGATCACCGTGACGCTGCAAAAACGCCTGGCGGGATACAGGGTTGCCGGGTCAATAATGTGGTGGTAGATTTCCCCATCCACCACATAGTAGCGCTGGTAGTCGCCGCTGGTGACAATGGCCCTGTCGGTATCATACAGGGTGTGCAGGTATTCGGACCCCCCATCCGGGTCGGTGATGCCCACCACCCAGGGGGTGCCATCGTCATCCTTTGGGCCGGTGGCGCAGACATTTCCGCCTACGCTGATGAGAAATCCCCGGGGAGCCGCTTCTGCCGCCCGCTGGGCAGACCAGCCCTTGGCTACCGCGCCTACGTCCAGCCGCAGTTCGGGATCCGTAATGTAAACCGTCCCTGCTCCCTCGTCAATTTCCACCGCTGCCCAGTCCGTATGGGCGGCGGCTTTTTGCAGGGCGGCAGCATCGGGCAGGGCAGCGTGGGCCGGGTCATCCAGGCCGGCGGTTCTGGCTTCGTGCCACAGCCGCAAAACGCTGCCCATGGCCGCGTTTACAGCATGGTTCGTCCGTTCATAGTAGTCCCGGCAGTCATTCAGCAAGTGAAGAATCTCCCCGTCCACCTTCACCGGGCCGATGCCCGCATGGTCGTTGATGGTTTTCAGGTTGTTCAGTCCCGGATAGTCGTTGTAGATGTCGAACAACTGATGATACCGAAGGAGCAGCCCATGGATTCCCTCCGCCTGCTGCCGGAAGATTTCTTCTCCATCCGTCACCGCGCTGATGCTGGTCACGGTGTCAAATACATCCAGATAGGTAGCCTGATACTGCTGCTTTCCCTTCCCCGGCAGGGCGCAGCCGGTGAAAAGCAGACACAGCGCAAGGCCAATGGCAATACATCGGCGCATATCACGTTTCCTCAATCAGGGCGTCCAGCTTGGCCGCGAAGGCCTCGATGGAGAATTTCTGCGCGGCTTCCACCGCGCCCCGGCGAATTTTGTCCCATTGCGCCGAACCGGGAATCAGGCTGCGCAGGCGTTCGGTCACCGAATCGCCGCGCTTCACAATCAGGCCGTTGATGCCGTCTTCGATGATCTCCGGCAGCGCCCCCCGGTCATTGCAGACGCAAATCAGGCCGCTGGCCATGGCCTCCACCACGGCAATGCCAAAGCCCTCGGCACACTCCGGCAGGTGGATAAACACATCCGCCCCTGCCAGCAGCTCCGGCACATCCGAACGGGTGCCCAGAAAATCCACCTTATCTTCAATACCCAGCTCCTGCGCCAGGGTTTCCAGGGGCTTCCGGTAGTCCCCGTCACCGACAATCGTGAATCGGTAATCCATGTCCTTCAACCGGCTTAAGGCGGTGAGTGTGTTCTGCACGCCCTTTTCTTCGATCAGCCTGCCCACATAAATCAGCCGCAGCGGGCCCTCCAGGCGGTGCTCCACGGGATGAAACCGGGACAGAACCGCCCCGTTGTAGATAACCGAGATATGTTCCTCCGGCACGCCCAGATACCCGATCAGGCTGTTCTTTACCGCGTTGGAAATGGCAACGGCCTTATCTGCCCGCCGGAAGGTGTAGCGGAAAATCCGCTTTTTCACCGCCAAACTCACCTTTTTCCCGGTGCCGCAGAGGAACCGGGCGTCGGAATGGGCATAGCAGAATACCCGGATTTCCGGGCAGCGGTGCCTTGCCAGCAGGGCGACAAGACGCAGCAGCGGTGCCTCGTGATGCACCACAATTGCCGCCACCCGCTCCTGTACGCACAGCTCCAGAATCCGGCGGCACACGGCCCAGGAGCCATCCCGGGGCTGATTCATCCGAATTACACGGCAGCCGCTGTTTTCAATCTGGTCCGCCATCGGCCCGCCGTCCCAGGCGAACAGGAATAGGTTTTCATGGTGGGAATAGTTTACATAATCTCTCAGCAAACTCTCGATGCCCCCGGCCCGCCCGGATACCATCAGATGCAGTACCTTCATGCTACTTCCCCAACTGGGCCGCGATGTCCGCGTCCACGATTTCCTCGCCGGTTTTCTCTTTCAGCTGTGCCTGACTTTCCTCGCTCAGACCGTTGTTGACCTGGCAGTGCAGGTCGCAGGTGGAGCAGGCATCCAGTTCTTCCTTGCTGACCTTACCGTCCCGGTAGTCCCGGCAGATCTTGTTTTCGTACATGGAATAGGGCTTCTTCATAAACAGGGCCTTGAATTTGTGCCAGACCACCCAGGCGGCGGGCACCCAGATATACTTGTGCATGGCGGGGCTGACGGAACCGATCATCCAGCAGTCCCGGTCGCAGCAGCGCACCTTGGCCCGCACGGCTTCCGCTTCCGGACTGCTCCACAGCTCCTCCCAGCTCTGTCGGTTCAGATTGCCCATGACCTCCTTGTCCTTGGTGCCGTTGCAGGGCATCACATCGCCGTAGGGGTCGATGAAGAAGGTGTCGAAGCTCATGTCGCAGGGCAGCAGCCGCTTCTGGCCGTAGATGTAGTTGATCAGGCCATGGTTGAAGTAGGCCCGGAACCACTTATTCGGCTGGTTGGACTTCAGCAGCTCGTTGATGAGGT
>JALFXH010000032.1 GCA_022786965.1 Clostridiales bacterium | reverse complement strand
AATCCTGGGCCAGCTTCTCGGCGGCCTCTTTGGGGGACAGATTGTAGAGCCTCGCTGTGAAGTCGATCACATCGCCGGTGGCTCCGCAGCCGAAACAGTAAAAGTATCTCTCGTTCAGCTTCATGCTGGGATTTTTATCATCGTGGAACGGGCAACAGGCCATACCGCTCCGATTGACCTCGATCCCATACATCTGCGCCGCTTCCCGGACAGTGATGGACTGCTTGACAGCCTCAAAGACACTTTCAGCCATGCTTACTCATTGCCTTTCTTGGGGGTGGGCGGCCTGTACCCGGCAGCCTTGGCCCGTTCACTGGCTGCCTTACGGCGCTCGGCGCTGTACGGTTCCCGGACGGACACACAGCGTTTGGGAACAGTAAAATTGTGCTTATCTTTTTTGCAGACCTGTTCAGGGTACTTTTGAGAAAGGCGGGTCAGCTTCTCCAACAGTTTCCGGTCATGCGTGTAGATTTCGGCGGTAGCCTCGGCTTGGTTATAGAGGATAATGGTTTCCTGTTCATAGAGGGAGAGCTTCATCGTTTGCCGCCTTTCTGCTGGTCAAATTCCAATCTGAAATTGGCGTACTGCCCATCGTCCTCCAGAACCACAGTGGCATCGTAGGTCTTACCAGTCTTTTCGGAATAGCAGCCGGTGATCCTTGCACGACCATCTTTGAGCAGCGCCGTCACCACAGCCTTGGTGGGCTGTTTTTTCTTGGCGGCCCACCACTTGTTGTTTTTCCAGATGGCGAATTTACAACCCTCGTTTTGGCAGAAGAAGCCCTTTTGCAGCTCCGCCACATCGCCGCCGCAGCGGGGGCATTTGCCCACCACTTCGCGGGGCGGAGTGAACAGATACTCGGTGCCTTTAATCATCTGATAGGTCCCAACCAGCTCTTTGAGCATAGTGGAAATTCCATCCATGAAATCCTCCGGGGCCAGCTCACCACGCTCGATCTCGCCCAGCCGGTACTCCCACTCAGCAGTCAGAAGGGGCGATTGCAGCTGCTCCGGCAACACGGTAATAAGGGATACCGCATCATGGGAGGGCATGAGCTGCACGGTTTTCTTGCTCTTTTTGCGCTCCAGAAAGCCGGTGGAAACCAGCTTTTCCAGAATCCCGGCGCGGGTGGCCGGGGTCCCCAGACCCTTGCGTTCGGCATTGTCCGGCATATCGTCCTTCCCGGCAGTCTCCATTGCGGAAAGCAGCGTATCCTCGGTGAAGTGCTTGGGTGGGCTGGTTTTGCCCTCCTTAACGGCAGCGCCGGAAAGGGGCAAGCTCTGGCCCTCCATCAGCTCCGGCAGAGCCTTGTCCTCGGTTTCCTTGTCCGGCTCCGCATTTTTCAGCCCAGCACGGTAGGCAGCGTCCAGCGCCCGCCAGCCGTAGTTTTTCACCGTGCGACCCTTGGCGGTAAACTCCGCTCCGGCGCACTCCACAACAACGGTGGTTTCCGCATAGATATGAGGTTCCGCCACAGCGCACAGCAGCCGCAGGGCCACCAGCTCCAGCACCGCCTTTTCGCCCACCGGTAGGCCGGACAGGTCAGCATCTTGGAGGTTACGAGTAGGGATCACCGCATGGTGGTCAGTCACTTTCTTGTCGTTGATGACCTGGGCCGCATCACAGGCGATCTCTATGCCAGCGGCAAAGGGCAGCACCTCGGCGGTGAGCCGAACCAGCTCCGGCAGACTGGCTGCCATATCACTTGTCAAATAGCGGCTGTCTGTTCGGGGGTAGGTGCAGAGTTTCTTTTCGTAGAGATTTTGGAGGTAGTCGAGGGTTTGCTGGGCCGTATATCCCAGCAGCCGGTTGGCGTCTCTTTGGAGTGTGGTCAGGTCATAGAGGGCGGGCGGCTTCTCAGATTTGTCCTTGCGCTCCACCTTTTTCACTGCGGCAGTCGCACCCTGACAGGCAGTTTTCAGCTGCTCGGCAGCGGCCTTGTCCGCCATGCGCTCCCCGGAAACGGTGAAACCGGGCAGTTCCAGCGTGACCGTGTAGAAGGGCACCGGCTTGAAGGTGTCGATCTCGGCCTCCCGCTGAACGATGAGGGCCAGCGTCGGGGACATGACGCGCCCGATATTGAGGGTCCGGTGGTACAGCACCGAAAACAGCCGGGTGGCGTTGATACCCACCAGCCAGTCCGCCTTGGCGCGGCAGAGTGCCGCATCCCACAGGCCGTCATAGTCCGCGCCGGGGCGCAGGTTCGCAAAGCCCTCCCGGATGGCGGAATCCTCCATCGAGGAAATCCAGAGTCGCTTCATGGGTTTGGTGCAACCCGCCAGCTCGTAGACGGCGCGGAAGATCAGCTCACCTTCGCGTCCGGCGTCGCAGGCGTTCACCACCTCGGTCACATCCGGGGCGTTCATCAGCCGTTTCAGCACATCAAACTGCTTTTTCTTGTCCTTGCCCACTACCATCTGCCAGTGGTCCGGCAGGATGGGCAGATCGTCATAGCGCCACTTGGCATAGTCCGGGTTGTAAGCGTCGGCGTCGGCAAGTCCAGCCAGGTGGCCCACACACCAGCTGACCCGCCAGCCGTTACCCTCTAAATAACCGTCCTTATGGGTTGTTGCTCCAATTACGGCGGCCAGACTTTGGGCAACCGACGGCTTTTCAGCGATTACCAGCTTCATGGTTGGTTTGCCTCCTTTCTTTGAGCCAGCGTTCCATCTCACGATGGCAGACTCCCACGCAGGGCTGACCATAATTTCCACAGCCATAACAGGGGTGGCCGGGAGATAAAGAAGGAGGACGGGAAGTTTCCTTCCCGCCCTCCGGCCTGCGTGTCATCATGCGTTCATAGGGGCTGTTGGTGAAGCGGGTCAAACCGTCTTGTCCTCGCTTTCCTCGTCGCTGCCCCCGTCAGCATCCGGCTCATCGGATTCCTCGGTCTCCCAGGAATCGTCCTCATCCTCCAGGTCTGTTTCATCCTCGCCGTAGTCGTAATCGTCCAAATTGTCGTTACCCTTGGTCTTGGGCTTATTTTTGATGAATTTGAAGTAAGCAAAGGCACCGCCGCCGCCCATCAGAGCCAGCACCGTCAAAAGAATGGCCGGATTCAGTCCTGCGGGTTTCTGCGCCGGTTTCTCTGGTTCCGGGGTTTCTTCCGGGGTCTCCGGTTCCGGCTCCTTGCCCGTGCAGCCGCTCATATTGGTGGCGCACACCGGGCAGGCGGTATTGACCGCACCGGCTACACATTTCTCCGTACAGTTACAGATAGCGGGCTGCTCCTGGGTAATCTGACCGTCCTCCATCAGCGCCTTCAAATCGGCTTCATCCACCTGGTTCAGAAAATGTACCGCTGTTTCCTTGTCCTCGTTGGCTCGGTCAATGAGGATGTAGAAGTAGTTGCCCGCCTTGGTAGTGACGGTGATAAGCTGCTTGTTGCCGCCGAAATCATCTACCAGGGCAGCGTTGCCATCCGGGGTCAGGGCCGGACTGTCCTCGGTTTCCTCCACCACCACATTACTGTCATTGGTAGTATCTTCTGCCGGAGGCTGCTCCGTCCCCTGGGCAAAGGCCGTAACGGAGAAGCTGGCCATCAGCACCAGAGCCGCACACAGGGCCGAAAAGGTCTTGAAAATTCTCTTATTCTTCATGGTCAATCTCCTCCTGTTCGGTGTAATCAGCAGAGGCAGCGGCCATGCCGGGAACCGCGCTGCCGGACAGCATGGCGTTCAGCTGGGCCGGGGTCATACGCAGGGCGCGCACCATCTGGACGATCTCCAGGTTCTCCGCCTCGGTTTTCTGCGCTTCCAGGGTTTTCAGCTTGTCCTGATACTCCGCGATCTTCTCGCGGACCTTCGCAATCTCCTGGTCAATGCGCTGGATTTTGTTCTTAGCCATAATCAATCACTCCTTCTTGAAAAATTTCTGTTACCAGTTCATCAGGCCATAGCCCTTGATACACTCGTAATTCAGGTCATAGCTTCTGATTTTGCAGGCATCGCCGCTGTTACCTTCCACGGTGTAGACTCGACTACCGTCCGTGCCGACCACAAGACCTACATGGTCCGCAGACCCATCAAGGTCCCAATCGAAAAAAATGGCGTCGCCGGGGGCAATATTGGCGTAACCGCGACCTCCCCACTGCCCATGAGATTGAAACCACGGGATTCCTTGGGACTGACAGCCTGCAAAGCGTGGTTCGGACAGTCCCATTTGGCCATAACACCAGGATACGAAGCAGGCGCACCATTCTACGCGGGAATTAAAGCCATACCAGCTCCAGAACGGCTGACCGCCCACATTGCCCACCTGACTTTTCGCTATATCCACCACAGCCTGATTGCCGGGGCGAGTGCCATTGACAAACTGAACACCGGTCAAACTCTCGGAATCACTGGTGTTTGTGGAACCGCCGCCGAAAACTAACGGTTTGTTACCCATCGTTTGCCGGTACACCTGGTACATTTCCAGCTGCTCCGGGGTCAAAAGTTCCGAGGCAACAGACGAAATGGGCTTACTGGTGAGAGTTACATTCAAAATGTAGTAGTTGTATGGAACCTGAACGGTGTAGCTATTGCCCTGGCTGTCAGTTCGGGTTTCCGTCCGATAACGCACTTCAACTTCCTCGGTGAGCGTCAGTTGATACTGTGCGTCGAACACACGCTCCAGCTCCGTCTGGGCGCTCTGCCGGGTGTAGCCCTGCAAGACAGCGGACAGGTAGGCCGCCAGCTCATGGGGGTCATGCCCGATCATGTCGAGGTCGTAGCGGTACTCGTCATACCCCGGATGGCTGCTTTCGATGTTGTCGATCTCGAC
>JALFXH010000026.1 GCA_022786965.1 Clostridiales bacterium | reverse complement strand
AAGTCACTGGCCCAATCGTCAAAGTGGATCAGGCCCATCTCCTGGAGCGTATCATACTGCAAATACCGCTGAATCGTGTAAAGCTCCACCATACTGTTGCTGATGGGTGTGCCGGTGGCAAAGATCACACCCCGGCCCCCGGTGATCTCATCCAGATACCGACATTTCATAAAGAGGTCAGAGGACTTCTGCGTTTCGGTCTGGGCGATGCCGCCCACATTCCGCATTTTGGTCGCCAGAAAGAGGTTCTTGAAATAATGGCTCTCATCCACAAATACCCGGTCAACGCCCAATTCCTCAAAGGTCACAAGATCGTCCTTGCGGCTCTGGTCGTTGAGCCGTTCCAGCTTCGCCTCCAGCGATTTTCGGGTGCGTTCCAACTGCTTGACGGTGTACCGTTCCGCTTTGGCGGACTTGGCTTCCTCAATGCCGAACATAATCTCGTCGATCTGCTGCTGTAAGATGGCAACCTGCCGTTCTGCCGACATGGGGATTTTCTCAAACTGCGAGTGACCGATGATAACGGCGTCATAATCGCCGGTGGCGATACGGGCGCAGAATTTCTTACGGTTCTGGGTTTCAAAGTCCTTTTTGGTCGCTACAAGGATATTGGCGGAGGGGTAAAGCTGGAGCCATTCCGCCGCCCACTGCTCTGTGATGTGGTTCGGCACCACGATCAGGGATTTGGTGCAAAGCCCCAGCCGCTTCATCTCCATGGCGGCTGCCACCATTTCAAAGGTCTTGCCCGCACCTACTTCATGGGCAAGCAGGGTATTCCCACCGTACATGACATGGGCGATAGCGTTGACCTGATGGGGCCGCAGGGTAATCTCCGGGTTCATGCCCGAAAAGCGGATATGACTGCCGTCATACTCACGGGGCCGGATGGAATTAAAGGTTTCGTTGTAAATGCGGCACAGCCGTTCCCGCCGATCTATATCTTTCCAAATCCATTCGGAGAATTTCTGCTTGATCAGCTCCTGCCGATCCTGAGCAATGGCAGTTTCCTTTTTGTTGAGAACCGGCTTTTTGTTGCCATTTTCGTCCTCCACATAATCAAACACACGCACATCCCGCTGGTTTAAGGTCTGCTCCAGAATCTGATAGGCGTTCATACGCTTGGTGCCGTAGGTGGTCAGCGTTTTGATATTGCCCCTGTCGGCATTTTTCTCGGTAATGGCCCACTGGCCGGTAGCGCCGGAGCGCAGGATTTTAATGCGGCTTCCTGCGTAATAGCTGGTGCCGAAGGTCTCCACCATGAATTTTTGGTAGACATCTATGGGTATCCAGTTGGCACCGATACGGACGCCAATCTCAGCGGCGGTCAGGTCTACTGGCTGCACCGCTTCCAGCGCCTCGATGTTTTTGGCAATCAGCGGTTTCTTTTCAGCCGGTAATACCTCATAGAGCGCCTTGGCCATTCGGAGCTTGCGGCGCACATTGCCGGAGAGGTATTCATCAGCGGCTACAAAGGGGAATTGCTCCACCTGCACAAAGGCTTTGGGAATAGCGGCAGCTTCCTCGGCGCACTGAATATCCCGGAAAATAACACCGGACAGGTCAGCGGCCAGTTCTTCCTCGCTTTTACCGGACAGCTCCGTCATATATTCCATATCTACCCGCGCTTTTTCGGAGATGGATACGGCAAGGGCCTCGCTTGCGGTGTCCACGCTGGTAACGGCTTCATGGGGGCGGATCGTACGCTTGGTGAACATATCAGCCTTGCGTTTGAGGTTGCCTTCCTCGTCCAGCACCTCCAGAGAACACAGCAGGCAATAGCTGGAGTCCTCACCAAAGGCAAGACTGTTGCCCCGGCTGGAAAGCAGGCCATACTTTTTCGTGTAATCGTCATACAGACGGTTCAGCTCCGCCTGCCCTTTCTGAATATCCTCGTCCGGATAGCCCTCAGTCTGATACTCGATCAGCCTGCGGACACACTCCCGGATGGCGATCATGCCCCGGATACGGTTTTCAGCGGTTACGGATACCTCTATCGGGTGCATACGGGAATTTTCCCGGTAATACACCTTGCCGTCCACAAGGCAAAAACTGAAATTACGCACCGCAGGGTCTGCGGGGATAGAGCGATCTTCCTCCTCGTCCAGTTCCTCCACCTCATAATCGGTGATCTGCGCATGGAGGTTCTGTACCGCTTCGGTAAGCAACTCCGACAGATCTGCGTCCTCGTAGGC
>JALFXH010000011.1 GCA_022786965.1 Clostridiales bacterium | reverse complement strand
TCATCATCGCTCTTGAAATACTCTTTGTAGTAGTCCAAAGCATAGTCCTGCATTTCAATGTTTTCTGCGATTGAGGCAATTCTCCAATTACCTGTCACATCATTAGGAACATTGGTAACCACAAAGGAAATATCATCTATTGCTGCCAGTATTTTGATATTGATGGTTTCCTGATTCACGATGACTGGGGCAGCCAGCGCAGTCCGTTCTTTAATTTTCAAATCGGCAAAGAATTCTTTGTTCCGAATATGAAGAAAGTAACCGACTGCATTCACTCTTTGGGCAAGGTGGCCGAGCTGCACAGCTGCGGCAATAATGAACTTCAGATCGAAAACTTTATTGCCGGTGGATGGGACATCTGGGGGCCTATGGCGAATATCAATGATACCAAAATGCTGTTTGAAAAATACGGTGACAGAATTATTATTGGTGTTGAGCCTGACTCCTATGATCCCGAAAAAGATACTGAGGAAGAGATCAGAGCAAGTGCCCGCCGTTTTGCGCAATACGCATTGTCCGATCCCGGCAAGACTTGCATTGTGAACCGCTATTTTACCCCGCTGCTCAATGGCGTATATGCTGAAGAGCTGTACCGGGCATCCCGTGAGATCCTGATGGATCGGTATTAATGGGCAAAAACATATGCGCGGTTAACCAAATGGAATCCCGAGGGATAGCCGAGGCTTAGGATTCAATCGGTAAACCCCATCTCAATTCGTTGTTTGAATTGAGATGGGGTTTTTATCAGGAATTAGTATAAGTCCATTCTTTCCAATGAGGGCGAAGCGACCAGACCACATCAAAGGCTTTTCTGCCGATGATGTGGTCTGCCGTCCAAAGCATCTATCCTGTCCATCCCATCTGTCCGGGGATACTTGGGATGGATAGGGATGGCAGCAAAAGACCGTCCCCATTCAGAAGACAGTACAGCTCATGGAAATCCTCTCTGTATTTTGCAAAAGGGGGGGGGTAAAACCTTCCTTTACAAAATACACCCGCCTCGGAATGACAGTTATTTCTTTCCCTTTGTACTTTTTTGACGAAACGGTCTCTCAGTGAGACAGTCCCTGAATTGCACATGAATATGGAATTATTGGTTATTTCGCTTGGCCCGGTGCTCAATCATCTGGGCGGCGATGGAAATGGCGATTTCCGCCGGAGTCTCCGCCTGAATGGAAATGCCGATGGGGGTGGTGACCTGATTCAGCTCCTCCTCGGTCAGACCGTACTCCTCACTCAGAATCTTCCGCACACCCGCGGCCTTGTGGCAGCTGCCGATGACGCCGCAGTAGCAGGGATGGCAGCGCAGCACCTGGGCCTGCACGATGGTGTCTCCCGCGTGGCCCCGGGTCATGACGCAGACATAGTCCTCGCTGCCGATGGTAAGTGAGGCGGCAATGTTGTGGAAATCTCCCAGCACCACCTGCTCCGCCGTGGGGAACAGTGCCGGGTCGGCAAATTCCGGCCGGTCGTCCATGACCACACACCGGAAGCCAACGTGACTGAGCACCGGCACCAGCTCCTGGGCAACGTGCCCGCCGCCGAAGACGTAAACTCTGCCGCCGGTGACGATCTGCTCAATGTACAGGTCACGTCCGCCTTCGCACACCCGGTGGGGCTGCCGGGTGAGCCAGGGAGCCAGGGCGGTATCCCGTTTGTCCGTCAAATACAGTCTGCCGCCGTCGGCAATGTTGGATACCAGCCAGGCATCCTCGCCTTTGACGAAACAGGCCTCGGCGCCGTCAGCCAGCGCCAGAATTTCCGGGTCGTTTGCGGGCAGATAGTGGAAGAACACATTGCACTCGCCGCCGCAGATCATGCCCAAATTCTGCACATCGTCCCGGGTCAGGGTGAAGTCATGGCCCCGGGAGCTTTTTTCTTCCAGAACGGTTTGAGCGATCTGCTGGGAGCGGTACTCCACCGCGCCGCCGCCGATGGTTCCGCAGATTCTGCCCGTTTTGCCCACCAGCATCCGGGCCCCGGCGCCCCGGGGGGTAGCGCCGGAGGAGGCAATGACGGTGACCATCACCAAATCTTCCCCGGCCAGCAGACGGGCCTTCATTTCCTTCAGCATTTGCCGCATGATGATTCCTCCTGTCGAAAAAATCCAGATTCATCCCATTGAAGGGTGACGATTTCACAATAATCCGGCTTGTACCACCGCCCGGTAACGTGCTCCAAAAACAGGGCGATGATGCCGCCATGGGCCACCACCGCCAGATTGCCGGGACTGCAACCGGCCGCTTCCGCCATGGCGGCGGAAAACCGGGCCAGTCCTGCTTCACAGCTTTCCGCACCGGGTGGCTGCAAGGCCAGATTGTTGGCACGGGCGGCGTAAAGCTCCGGGTAATCCCGCCGGATTTCCGGGAAGGTCAGGCCCTCCCACTGTCCGTAGTCCAGTTCACGAAGACCGTCCAGAATGGCAAAATCAGAGCGGATGGCCCGGGCTGTCTCCACGGCACGGGTCAGGGGACTGGAGAAAACCGCGGAAACGGCTGGCAGGGCCCGGGCCATTTCCGATGCTTGCAGCATCCCCTCCTCACTGAGGGGCAGGTCTGTGCTGCCGATGCACTGCCGACGGCCCTCCGGAAATTCCGGCAGACCGTGGCGAATCAGGTAAACCCGCTTCATTCGAACAGACCTCCGAAATACTCCCCGTACAGCGCGTCCGCATCCTCCCGGACCCGCCGTTCATAGGCGGCGAAGCGTTCCAGCAGCGTGTGGGCACGCGGAGTCAGATGGCTTTGGCTGCCCCCCGCGCCACCTTGTATGCGTTCGATGAGGGTGCAGTTCAGCTGGCTCTCCAGGGTGCGGATCATGTTCCAGCAGGTGGAGTAGCTCAGCTGCATTCGCTGGCCCGCTGTCCGGACGGACTTTGTCTCATCCACCAGCGTCAGCAGCATGGCGATGTTGCTGTCCAGGAAGGGCTTTTCCTTGTTCAGGGAAACGCTGACCACCGGGCGCACCAGTTGGGAATTGTGGTAATCCACCAGCGCGGAAAAATCCGCCGGTGTGTCGGCGTCGTGGAGGGTGCCGGGGTCGTCTACAGTAATCTCCCGCATGGCCGCGCCGCAGCGCTCCACGGCGCCCTTCAGGCCCTGTTCGCCGCCGTCGGCGAGAATCCGGTCAAAGAGGGAAGCGCTGATGGCGATTGGGTGCCCTGTCTGGCCCTGACAGGTGGGACAGGCCAGCGGGGCGTCGGAATCCAGCAGGGCATGGACGGTTCCGGCGGTAAACAGGGGAATGTCCACCGGGGTGAACAGTACCCGGTCGCACTTTCCCCGCAGATATCCCAGTCCGATTTTTACCGAGTCAAACATCTGGGTCGTCTCATAGTTTTCGTTTCGCAGGAAAATCACGCCGCTGCCGGACAGATGCCGTTCCAGCGTCACCGCGTTGAAGCCGGTGACCATCACGATCTTGCGGATGCCCGCCTGATGAAAGGTAGCCACCACCCGCTGGGCGATGGTGATGGAGCCAATGCTCAGCATGGGCTTAAAATCTCCCATCCGGGAGGACATTCCGGCGGCAACAATCAGCGCGGCAGTCTGCATGGCGGCTACTCCTTTCTCAGGAAATTATATCTTATATCATACTATACCGCAAAATAGCAGAAAAGTAAATCCAAAATATGCTTATCTGGCTAATTCAGCAAAAGGAGAGTATAGCGTACGAACCGAAAGCTATGTCATCCCGACCAAGCGTCAGCGCGTGGAGGGATCTACGCACCGATTCGACCATTGTAGATCCTTCGACTCGCTTTCGCTCGCTCAGGATGACAACCTCGTCCGCTCAAGCACAATTATCCCAAATATAAAGCTCCCCGGAAACAGGCGTTTCCGGGAAGCAAATTATCCATTCAGCCAGAGACGGTACTGCTCCATGGTCAGCGGATACCGGGGCAGTCCCGGGCGGGCGGCCTCGGCGGCCTGCCAGAGCCAGGGCTTCCGCAGTCCCGCCTGCTCCAGAAGGGCAGTGTCCGCGAAAATCTCCTCCATGGAAGCGTCCTTTGCCAGCCTACCCCGGTTGAACACCAGTCCCCGCCGGGCAAACCGGGCGGCAAAGTCCACATCGTGGGTGCTGACCAGCAGGGCAATCCCCGCCTGGGTCAGCCGGTCCAGAATCTCTTCCAGCCGGGTCACATTTTCCGGGTCCAGGGAGGCGGTCGGCTCGTCCAGCAGAATCACGTCCGGTTCCATGGCGAGAATGTCCGCAATGGTTACCCGCTTTTTTTCGCCACCGGACAGATATTGGGGAGACCTTTGGGCATAGCCCTCCAGTCCCATGGCGGTCAGGGCCTGGGCGGTGCGGCGCTCCACCTCTGGCAGATTCAGGCCCAGATTCAGGGGACCGAAGGAAACCTCACCCTCCACGGTGACGGCCAGAATCTGATTCTCCGCCTCCTGAAAGACGATGCCCACCCGGCGGCGCAACTCCAGCAGATCCTGCTTTTTCCGGGTCACGGGCTTACCGTCACAGAAAATCATCCCGGTTTCCGGCTCCAAAACCCCGTTGCACAGCAGAAAAAAGGTGGATTTTCCCGCGCCGTTGCGGCCCAGCACCGCCACACGTTCTCCTCTTTCGATGCAGACGCTCAGATTCTCCACGGCGTCGGGGCCGTCGGGGTAGGCGTAGGATACGTTTTCCAGCCGCAAAATCGGCTCTGTCATGGGCACAGCCACCCCTTTCTTACAAAAATCAGCCCCAGCAGCGCCAGCACATAAGCCACCGTTGCCAGAAGATGCCCGGGCCGGAGCCGGGGCGCATGGGACAAAAAGGCCAGTTTTCCATCGTAGCCCCGGGACTCCATGGCGTCAAAGCACGCTCTGCTGCGCCGGAAGGAAGAGGCAAGCAGAGTGCCGCTGACCCGCCCGGCGGTAGAGACGGAACGCCGCAGACCCACATAGCCTAGCCGGGCCGTGGCGGCTACGGTCAGCTGCCGCTGAACCTCCAGCAGCACGAACAGATACCGGTAGATCAGATACATCAGCTCAATGACCAGCTCCGGCACATGACACCGGCGCAGAACCTCGATGATCTGGGGCATGGGTGTGGTCGTGCTCAAAGCGTACAGGCAGCACACCGCCCCCATGGCTTGAAAGAACAGTGTTACAGCCCGGTGGAGGCTGTCGGCGGTGACGCACAGCCACCAGGAGCCAAGTTTCAGCTGCCACAGTCCCAGCGGTTCCCGGACGACTTCCAGTAAGATCACGAGGCAGCTGACGCAGAGGAACAGAAGGGGAATTTTCAACAGCTTGGCGATATGGTCCATGGGGGTTTTTCCCAGCAGCCCCATGAACAGTACCATGGAAAGCGCCACAAAGATACCGACGACGGCATCGGAGGCCCCAACGCACAGCAGCAGCACCAGCACACAAAAGCCTGTTTTCAGACCGGGACTGACGTTTCGCAGGCCCGAGCGGGCCGCCAGCGTGTCCAGCATCAGCACGCCGCCTCCGTGGCTATGACGGTGCGCCATCAGGCGGCTTCCTCCGCCCGGTACTTTTTCCGGGCCACCAGGTATCCAAAGCCGAACCCGATGACCACAGCGCCCAGGGCGGCTTGCAGGCAGAAGAGTAAGGTCTCGGTTTCGCCGCCGGGCAGCTCGATGAGGCTTTCCGCCCAGGGCTCGTAATCTGGGTCAACGGCAGCAATGACTTCCTCGGCCGCGCCGTCCGCACCGCTGAACGCACTGTCTTTAATGGTCAGCAGGGGGAAAATCAGAATCACGGCGCATAGGGCAACCAGAATCAGAATCGTTACAACCTTCTTCTTTTCCATAATCAAACCCCCTCCTTCTGCAAAAAACCGATCTCCCGCAGCTCCGGCTTGGCAAAGGATTCCAGCATCATCACCACAATGGCGGACAGAATGCCCTCCACAATGGCCAGGGGAATCTGGGTCAGGGCAAAGATGCCCAAGAATTCCGTCATGGAAGCCAGAACACCGGCCTGACCGGGGTGGGCCAGCGCCAACTGTGCGGAGGTAACGCAGTAGGTAAACAGATCGCCCAGACCGCAGGCCAGACCCACGGCCACCAGATGGTTAACCTTCAGCTTCCTGCACAGCCGATAGATACCCCAGCTGACAAAGGGGCCGGCGATGGCCATGGAGAAGGTGTTGGCGCCCAGGGTGGTCAGGCCGCCGTGGGCCAGCAATATGGCCTGGAACAGCAGCACGATCATGCCCAGCAGCGCCATGGGAGCAGGCCCAAAGAGCACGGCGCCCAGTCCGGTGCCGGTGGGATGGCTGGACGAGCCGGTGACGGAGGGCATTTTCAGAGCGGACAGCACAAAGGCGTAGGCGCCCATCATGGCCAGCAGCAGAACGGCCTTCCGGTGCTGAGAGACGATCTTCCGGATGGAGATCAGGCTCCACGCCAAAAAGGGAAGACACACGATGCCCCAAACAATGGCGTGGGTCTGGGGCAGAAAGCCCTCCATAATATGCATGGCGCTGACGGGGGTGCTGAGCAGCGTCATCAGCGCTGGGACGCAAGACGCGAGAATCAGTCTGCGCTCACAGTTGGTGAGTTTGATTTTCACGTGAGAAACCTCCTAAAATAAAATGGGCAGCCGGTGCGGCTACCCAATAACGGGGCATTTCTGCCCGATTGTCCAGAGACTGAACACCGCAATCTTGGTTAAAATCGGCATAAGCAGGTTTCCTGGCTCCAGTTCACAGCGAAAAGCGCGTCTTCTCAGGCAAAATGCCCAATGACATCTGTGCGCCCTCGCTCCCTGTTACAGTGACGGGTTCGCTTCGGACTTGCACCGAATTCCCTTGATCCCTCGCGGGACTTACACCGGCGTTGACGGAATATTTACTTTCCGTCATTATAACGCATTTGCAATAGTGTGTCAATTCTTTTTCTGTGGAAATGCTGCAAAAGCCGGAACCATCCCGGTTCCGGCTTTTTGTCAAAATCAATTACGCGCCGAAGTGCTCCGCCACCTTGGCCAGCATCTTTCGGATGGGCAGCTGATAGGGGCACCGCTGCTCGCAGGCGCCGCAGCCGATGCAGTCGGAGGCCTTCTTGTCCAGGGCGCTGTAGCGTTTTTTCGCCCAGTCGGCAAGGCCGTAACGCTGTAAGTAGCCGTCAAACAGGAAGGCACCGGAGATGTTGATGCCCACGGAGCAGGGCTGACAGTAGTTGCACCGGCGGCAGAACTGGGTGCCAAGGGCGCTGCGGATTTTCTGGAAGCCCGCTTTTTCCTCCTGGGTCAGTTCGGAATTGTCGGAAACCGCCGCCAGATTCTGCTTCAGTTCCTTAGGCTCCGCCATGCCGGGAATCACCACGGTGACATTGGGATTGGCGCAGATGTAGCGCAGAGCCAGGGTGGCGTCTTCGATGGCGCCGCCGGCCAGGGGCTTCATGCAGATGAAGCCGATGTTCTTTTCCGCCGCCTTTGCAATCAGGTCCTCCGCCTGGGTTTCCACAATATTGTAGGGGAACATGAAGGTCTCCACCCAGGGAAGCTCCAGCGCCATGCGGAAGGTATCGAGGGAATGGGCCGTCACGCCGATGTGGCGGATTTTGCCCGCGGCTTTCGCTTCCAGCAGGGCTTCCAGGGCGCCGCCGGGGGCGATGACAGTTTCCAGCTGCTCCGGAGTGATGTTGTGAATCTGGTACAGGTCAATATAGTCCGTTCTCAGGTTTTTCAGGCTGGTCTCAATATCTGAGGCCATGGCGTCCGCGGTGCGGGACATGCTCTTGGTGGCGAGGATGAAGTCCTCTCGGATGCCCTCCAGGGCGTAGCCCAGGTATTCCTCGCTGACGGTATAGGCCCGGGCGGTGTCAATGAAGTTCACCCCGGCGGCTTTCAGCTCCTGAATCAGCGCCTTCGTTCCCTCCGCGTCAATCCGCTGAATGGGAATGCCGCCAAAGCCCAT
>JALFXH010000170.1 GCA_022786965.1 Clostridiales bacterium | reverse complement strand
TAGGTGTCATCCTTTTTCCAGCTTTTTATGGTTTCCTCGCCGCCGTCGGTTTTCAAAACCACCGAAAAGGGGAACTCGTTCCATCGCGCCTGTGTGTACATAATTGCGGCAGCCGTCAGCGAAAGCAGCGCCGTCATGATCAGGACAATTGTTTTATTTCTTCGCATTGCGTTTACTCCATTGGGCTTTCGTCAGCAGAAAACGGGCATATCCTGAACCGCTGTACATTTTAGCAGCATTCCATCCGGTTTTCAACATACCTTTGAGCCGACTGATCATCCCTCATTTTCAATCATACGGACAATCCTGTCCCGGGTAACGGGCTGAGACAAATCCAGCGGTTCGCCAGTTTCATAGACAAACCATCCCGCGTTGGGAATTTGCCCCAGGGCCTGGGCCGGCTCCCCACGGCGGAAAGCATAGCTTCGCCACTGTACCTCGCCGGCTTCCTCAATCAGGCAGTAATCCTCCGGGGATGCCCAGTACCCTTCCAGAAACGCCATCCGTTCCCGCAGAAAATCGCCCAATTCCCGCGCGCATTCCGGCTGCCAGCTTCGGTCCCATCGAACCGCGTTCATGGCTGCCGCCGGACTGACGATTTCGGCGTACCGGGCAAAGCCCTCCAAGGAAAGCGCTGTCAGCCCCGGCCGGAACCGCTCATAATAAATCCCGAGCACCCTGTCCCGGAATTCCGCCTTCCGGCAGAGAGTGTAGAACAGGGATTCCTGTTCCCCGTTCCAAACGTGACGCCGGGCTGCCGTCAGCACGTTGGGAATCTGGGTCTTCCAGCAGTTGAGGGTATTATCCATATCCCACAGCGGTCCGGCGTACAGCCTGCCGCCGCTCTGGGTGTAATAGAAAAACTGGCTCATGGCACAGGCGTCTCCGTCCGCGAATACCTCCCGCAGCAGGTACTGCTGCGCCCAGGAATCCACATCGATCAGCTCCCGCCAGTGCTTTCCCGTCACCGGGTCGATGCCGTCATCGGCGTAAATGGCGTTCTCCGCAGACTGCCAGACCTGCCGCAGCCGCTCCTGTCCCAGCCCATTTTGGCGAATCATCAGCAGATTCCCCCGCTGGGAAACCACATTGGGCAGCTGCTCCCACTGGGTTCGGGCGGGCCACTCCATGGAGACCAGAAAGCTCTCCTCTTCCGGGATCGCCACTCGCTGGGGGTGGATCTGGTTCCGTTCCGTCAGCAGATACAGGCCCAGATATTCCCCATTGGCGTAGAAATCCACCCATTGGGCCTCCGGGGAGAAGGCTGCCCCTATCTCCCGGGCAAAATCGTAGGATGCCTTGTTACGGATATGGGAAGAATCAAAATCGTTGGCCAGCAGAATCCAGTCCTTTGCCGCGCCCATGCCCAGCAGATTCTGCTGAGCCGCCAGCTTCAGGCGGTAGGGCTTTTTCTCCGCTTCCCAGGTGCTGTTGCCCCGTCCGGCCATCTCCTGCACCCCGGCGGAGCAGTCCAGCGTCCCTTCCGGCGTGTATAGCCGCAGGCTGCCACCCTCGCTGTGATCCCGGGATTGGTTTACATAATCCATGCTCCCGGAAGCCGTATCCAGATACAGGGTAGCCACCCCACCGGATTGGGTAAAAATCAGGGTCTGCTCGATGGTTCTTCCCCGGCTGAAATAGGTCATCCGCAGGGGAACATCGAAGGGGTAGTCAGCGCAGGAAGCATCTTTTCCCACGCTCTCGCCCTCGATAGAGACCGGGTGAAACCAATTCGTCTGAATCTTCGCTCCCTCGGGGTCCGCGTATCCCGGGAGGAAAATATAGAAGATATCGGGGATTTTCTTCCAGCTTTGAATTTTCTCCCTTCCGGCCTCCGATTCCACAATCACCGTCAGGGGAAAATCCTCCCATTGCTCCTGATAGTACACGATAACAGCAGCCGCCAGGAAAAGCAGCGCCGTCATGATCAGGACAATTGTTTTGTTTCTTCGCATTGCGTTTACTCCATTGGGCTTTCGTTGGCGGCATCATCGGTCTTCACCACCACCCGGTCCCGGGTAATGGGGGCGGTCAGATCAAAGGGTTCTCCGGTTTCGTAGTCAATCCATGTGATATTCTCCGAAGGCAGGAAATCTGCCGGTTCTCCCCGTCGGACGGCGTAGCTTCTCCACTGAATCTCGGCGGATACCTCAATCACGCAGTAATCTGACTCCAAACCAAAATATCCGTCCAAAAACGCGATGCGCTCCTGTAACGCTTTCTGTCTGCCAGCAGTGACCATGGGTGTGTCATATCCGCCCAGATAGATATCATTCAGCACCGCCGCAGCCTGAATCTGTTCCAGATATCGGTTCATACCGGTTTCCGCCAATTCCAGAAGCCGGGGACGATATTCCTCCCAGTAAAGCTGAATCACCCGTTCCCGGAAGCTGTCCTTCTGATACAGCCGGTAAAACAGAGATTCCTCATCCCGGTTCCAGATAAACCTGCGCTGGGATGATAGAATATTGGGCCGAAACAGGCCATAGCAGTTCAGAATATTGTCCATATCCCAAACCGGCCCGGCGTAGACCAGATCGGTGCGTTCATCGCAATAGAAAAACTTGCTCAGAGTTCCGGCGTCATATTCGGCGAACACCTCCCACAGTAGGTACTGCCGCGCCCAGGAGTCCACATCAATCAGTTCCTCCCAGGACTTTCCCGTTGCGGGATCCACCCCGTCCGAAGCAAACACCGCATCCTCCACGGACTGCCATGTATCAAGAATCCACTCCTGGAGATTCTGCCCGTGGTGGATCCGCAGGAACATATCCCGGCGGGATGTTACCGCAGAAAAGCTGCGTCCGTCCCAGCGCTCCGCAAGCTCCGTGGACACCAGAAAGCTGTTGTCTTCCGAAATATCTACCCGCTGGGGATCCACTTCATTTCGCTCGGTAAGCAGATAAAGCCCGGCGTAATTCCCGTTCAGATACAGGTCTACCCATTGACTTTCGGGGGTATAGGCGCACCCGACATCAGCAGCAAAGTCAAAACACATCTTGTTGCCCATGTTGGACGAATCGTAGTAATTCGCCAGCAGAATCCACTTTTTCGCTGCTCCCATGCCCAGAAGATCTGTCCTGTCCCACAATTCAAAGCTATAGGGCTTTTTATTATCCGCTTCCCAAGTGCTGTTTCCCCGGCCGTTGATGGAGCGTATCTGGGCGTTGGATTCCAGCGCTCCCTGCGGGCTGTACAGGCGAAGCTTACCGGATTCGGCATTGCCCTTTTCCTTATGAATGTAGTCCATGGAGCCGGAGGCGGTGTCGATGTACAGGGTCGGGATGTTGGCCGATTGGCAGAAAAATACCTGTTCTTCGTAGGTCCTCCCCCATTTTTTGCTGGTTAGCCCCAGCGGCTCTTCAAAGGGGAATTCCCCGCAGACCGTATTTTCGTCGATCCGCTGACCCTCAATCCACACCGGGAATAAGGGATTCGTCACCAGCTTTGTCTGAGCCGGGTCCGCGCCGCTGGGCAGAAATACATAGTAGCAGCCGTGCTTGCGCCAGCAGGTGATTCTTTCGGCGCCGCCCTCCGAGTAAACTTCCACCGTAAACGGGTAGTTTTCCCGCTGCAGCAGCGCCAGCTCCGTCAGGGCCAGCACCGACAGAAGCAACGCCGTCATCAGACAGACGGCAATCTTATTTTTACGCATATTTTACGTCCTTTTTACATAGTTCTGACTATTATACCGCCGCCTGTTTCATTTATCAAGATAAAAAATCGCCGCGAACCGATGGGGAACCGGTTCGCGGCTTATTCACATATAAAATGCTTATCGGGTTCCGTCAGCAAAGCGATATATTGGAATTTGGCGATCTAATACCTTCCCCGGGGGGGAAGGTGCCCCCGTAGGGGGCGGATGAGGAACGGCGACAGCTTAGCACATGGAGTGCAGTAAAATGAGAAGGTACAGCCTTCAAAATAGTGCCTTTTTAACGAACTGCATTGGTAATCGATACATTTCGCCGATCCTCATCAGTCTCGCTGCGCTCGACAGCTAATATATCAAGGTATGATTGCCACCGGCAATCATTTGCATTTTGATTCGCTGCGCGGAGCACCACCCCCGGGGGAAGCCATGGGCGCTCCCGCGCCAGCGCGGTAAATTCCAATTTGTCGCACTGCTGAGGGGATCTTACACCTCAGCCTTTGAGGCGGTGTCAAACATGGCTTCCACCTGCGCGCCGGGGCCTTCCTTGCTCAGAGCGGAGACAATCCAGGTTGCCACGAGTCCCGCGATGAAGCCGGGGACGATTTCGTAGATGCCGGTGCCGCTGGCGAAGACCAGCCACAGCACGTCCACGCCCGCGCCCACGGCGATACCGGCTACCGCGCCGCCGAAGGTCATCTTCTTCCAGAACAGGCTCAGCAGAATGACGGGGCCGAAGGCCGCGCCGAAGACGCCCCAGGCGTTCTCCACCAGACCCATAATGGTGCCGGAGTTGGGGTTGGAGGCGATGATCAGCGCTACAATGGCAATGGCCGCCACAACGATACGACCTGCCCACAGCATCTCCTTGTCGGAGGCGTCCTTGCGGATCAGGGGCTTATACACGTCGCTGGCGAAGGCGGAGGACGCTGCCAGCAGCTGAGAATCCGCGGTGGACATGGCGGCAGACAGAATTGCGGACAGCAGCAGACCGGACACCAGCGCCGGGAAAATCCGGCGGACCATGGTGATGAACACCGTGGAGGAATCCTCGATTTCGCCCAGGTACAGACGGCCGGCCACGGCGGTCAGAGCGGACATGACAAGGATGATCACCGTCCAGGAAATGCCGATGACGCTGGACTTGCGCACCTCTTTTTCGCTCTTGATGGACATGAAGCGGATGATGATGTGGGGCATACCGAAGTAGCCCAGGCCCCAGCCAAGGCCGGAGATGATGTCCTGGGGGGAGGTGAAGAATCGGAAGAAGCCCTCAGGCAGCTCGGCATTTACGGCGCCCTGGCCCTGACCCACCAGCGCCAGCGCGAAGATGGGGGCCAGCAGCAGAGCGGCCAGCATGATGAGGCCCTGGAAGAAGTCCGTCCAGCACACGGCGGAGAAGCCGCCAAGGAAAGTGTAGGCGATGATGATGAACGCGGCCAGATACATGGCGACCGTGGCGTCAATGTTCATGACGGTGTTGAACAGGGTGCCGCAGGCCTTGATGGAGGAGGCAGCGTAGATGGTGTAGGCCACCAGGAAGATGCCGGCGCAGAGCACCTGCAGCGCCTTGCTGCCGGACAGGAACCGGTTGGTCAGATACTGGGGGATGGTGATGGAGTCCTTGGCGGCGATGGAAAACCTACGCAGCCGGGGGGCCACGAAGATCCAGCTCAGGGCGTAGCCGATGCCGAGACCAATGGCAATCCAGGTCTGGCCGATGCCGAAGGCGTAGATGGAGGCAGGCAGTCCCATGAGCACCCATGCGCTCATATCCGACGCGCCGGCGGACAGGGCGGACACCCACGCGCCCATATTCCGGCCGCCCAGGAAGTAGTCCTTCTCACCCGCGCCCTTGGACTTGAAGAAGAAGTACAGGCCGATGCCCAGCATGAAGACAAAGTAGGCCACAAAGACCAGCATTTCCACAACGTTCATATGGTTCCCTCTCTTTTTCAAACATGATTTTTTCTCATGAAATCATGTCATAAATGTGATGAAATGATTATACTTCCTTCCTGAGCTTTTTGCAACGAAAATCTGTCCTCTGATTTCCACAAAAAAGGCTTGCTATTCGGAATGATATATGCTAATATCAACAATATATCATGAATTTTCCGCATATAAAGGACGTGAACCCCATGAGCCTGAAAAAATATGAAGCATTCGTCCGCACGGTGGAGCTGGGGAGCCTGACCAAAGCGGCCCAGTCCCTGGGCTCTACCCAGTCCCGGATCAGCCATATCCTGAACGATCTGGAGGAGGAATACGGCTTCCGTCTGATGCACCGCAGCCGGGGCGGCATAGAACTGACGGAGGCTGGACGGCTGCTGCTGCCCAGAATGCAGGCCATTGTCCAGAAGGAACAGGAGCTTTCCGAGTGCGTGACGGAAATTCGCAACGCCGACGCGGGCACCGTGCGGCTGGGGGTCTTTACCAGCGTGGCGGTGCACTGGCTGCCGGGCATGATCCGCGCTTTCCAGACCGCCCACCCCCGGGCCCAGCTGGAAATGCGCAGCGGCGACTATCACGACGTGGAGCAGTGGCTCCGGGAGGGCAGCGTGGATCTGGGGTTCATCACCCTGCCCGGCCCCGACGGGATGCGTACCATCCCCCTGGCGGAGGACCCGCTGGTGGCCATCCTGCCCAAGGGCCACCGGCTGGCGGCTCTTTCCCAGATCCCTATCGAGGAGCTGGGGGAGGATCCCTTTATCAGTCTCCTGCAAAGCTCCGCCCACGATATCCACCGGGCTATGGACAACGCGGGCATCCGCCCCAACATCAAATACACCACCAAGGATGACTACGCCATTCTGGCCATGGTTGAGCAGGGCCTGGGGATTTCCATCGTGCCCCAGCTGCTGATCCGGGGCAGAAGTCAGAACCTGGAGGTCCGTCCCCTGATTCCCAGTGCCAGCCGCACCATCGCTCTGGCCATCCCTCAGGGGGAGGCGCTGCCCGTTGTGCGGGCCTTCGCCGAAACCGCTGTCCAGTGGCTGCGGAAGGCCGATTCTGTAACGCAATCTGAAACGTCGCGGTGATAATATAATCATAGGGAGGGATGGAATGTGGTCAAGTATCCATGGAATCAGCAGACGATGCTGGTGTGCGTAGACAGCTACGAAAATGGCGTGCCCCAGGGGCAGATATTCCTGCCAGGACAGCCGGGCGAACGTTTTGAAAGTCTGTCCCAGCTTCTTCTCCGGGGGGAGCAGCTGTATGAGCGGAGCGGCGGGGTTCAGTCTTACACAACTCCCAGAGTTTTTGCCTTGGCGAATCCCCTGCCGCCGGCTCCCTGTGCCGCGGGAGAGCTGACCCGCGGAAACCTTGCCACCTTCGAAATGCGGATTCTGTTCCGTCAGAACGCCAGCTGGCAGGGGGAACTGCTGTGGATGGAAAAGAACGCCCGGCAGAGCTTCCGCAGCGTGCTGGAGCTGATTACCCTGATGGACAGCGCGCTGCGGGCATTGGATAGCTGACAAACCGAAAAGATCCCCACAGTCAAACGTCCAACCAGTTGGAGGAATGACTGTGGGGTTTTACTGGCACAGCTTACATTGACGCGCCGCGAATGTTTTGCAATATTATCTCCATAAGCCGGACTGAGGTAGGTCGCTTTATCAGCGGAGATTGGGCAAGTAATTCCAAACGGTCGCAATAGTTCGCATACTGCACGCTCTATACCATATTCCGTCTCCCGCTTGTCTGCCTGAGCCTGTGGGAAGCGCATCGGTCCCAGGATGGATGTTTGCGCACCCCGGAGGGCGGTGTATCTCTTACAGTATTGCCTTTGCGGCGGCCAAGGCTGCGGCAATCACCGCGTCCATGTCGTAGTATTTGTACTCGCCCAGACGGCCGCCGAAAATGACCTTTTCTTCCCGCTCCGCCAGCGCTTTGTACTTTGCGTACAGGGCGCTGTTTTTTTCGTCGTTTACAGGATAATACGGCTCGTCGCCGGGGTGCCACTCGCTGGAGTATTCCCGGCTGATGACGGTTTTCGGCAGGTCATTGCCCTGCTCGTCCTTGCCGAAGGTGAACCACTTTTCCTGTTCTTCGTTTGATACTAAGTCAGTAATAGACTCCCAGCTGTTTTCGAATCCAGGCAATTCCTTTTTGGAAAACCCGCCAGATTCCTTCTTGTTTGTAAACTCTGCGTATTTTCATTGGTATAGTTTCTGTGCCACAGAATCCCACTCCTACTGTGTTGTAGGTTAAATCGTCTTCTGTACATTGAAGCTGCATTTCTAAGCGATACAGCTCCTCCGCCAAAGGTGCAAGAGCCTCCAAATGTGCAGCGGTTTCCCGGCGTATCCGTCTAAAAGTTGCATCACTTACAAGTCTCTGGAATTCCTCTTCGAAGAAGCAAACCATTTGTGCAATGGTAAAGCCACTCAGTATTTTTTTTCGGCATCCCAGGGACGCCTCTTGCCATGCAGCAGAATTGTTTAGCAGATAGCATATGGCATCCACATACGCATCCACTTCTTCCTCATCAAAGGTTCGCATATCAAAGGACTCCGCTTCCGTCTGTCTGCATGAAATCAACGCACCAACAGACCTGTCAATGAGGTCCTTCTGACCCCCAACATCTGCAGAGACAACAGGAACGCCCATGGCGCAGGACTCGTATGCAGTCAAGGACAGCCCTTCCTTTAGGGAACAAACCAGAGTGACCTTCGCATCCCGATAGCAATACCGGACATCCTGCTTTGCTCCCAGGAAATATACTGTATTCTCCAAATGTTCTTTCTGAACTGTTCTACGAAGTTCCGCCTCCTGAGGGCCATTACCCACCACCACGAAGGCTACATCTTTAATATCGGAAGACACTTTTTTTGCGATTTCTATCATTAGAAATGGACGCTTTTGAGGATGAAGTCGGCAAATGAACAAGATAATTGGACGGCTTTTCTCAATTCCCAATTCTCGATAGAGCGCTCCCGGCTGAACAGTTTCCGGCGAGAAATATGAGGCATCCACACCGATGTGCACCGTTATAACAGTCTCCGGCTTTCTGGCAAAACATTCAGACATCACTTGTTCTGTGGCGGAGTTGCACACATAGGTCTTTTCCAGACAGGCTCCCACCGCGCCAGAGGAACGGGCATGACCCCCATTACGCCAATACCATTCTTCCATATGCACATAATCCACAATGGGGAGATCAGGATAGTGCTGTCGAAGCCAGGGCACCAGTGCGTAGCCGTGGGCACTATTGCTGACAAACAGCACATTCGGCTTCCGGGATTCGATGTAATAGGAGATAAATTCCGCATAATCCCGGGAAGACATGAAGTTACTCAAGCAGAAAATGTTTGGCGTTGCCAAGCGAAAACGCTGAATCCAAGAGTTGCCGGCTGTGGTGGTGGTAATAATTCCGGTTTCGAATCGCTCCGGATTAAGCCCGGAAATCAAGTCTAGATTAAATTTATCAGCGCCGCCCATTTCCATATGTGGGAAAAGGAAAAGTATATGGAGCTTATCCTTTCTTTCTCGAAAGCAGCGATTCCAGTCGGAAAGTCTGGGTGCAGCCCACGCGTATTGCATCGGCTGAGGATAGATTACTGCAGGGTTCGGATCATGGATTTTTGCTGCCGCACTGGCAATCAACCTCTTGTTTCCTTTGGCAGCACTTTTGCTGGTTGTTACCTTGGAGAGGACACCGGTATCGGACCGCCTGTACCAGAACAGCGGTTCTCCCAGAGACTGGACTGGATAGTAGCCCGCCGCAATCATTCTCAGCCAAGCATGCCAGTCCTCATTATAGTACCTCGGGCCCTCCATGTAACAGCCCGCGGACTCCAACGCACTTTTTCGGATAAGGGCGGTTGCGGTCAAAAGGTTCTCCCACTTCATTTTATTCGGGTCAAAGCGGCACTTCCAGATGTACTCCATTCCCTGAAAACCACAGGACTCTGTATATGCCCAGGAAGCCTGTTGATCATGACTGAGCATCCACCAGCAGTATTCCAAAAAAGTTGGCTCTAATAGATCATCTGCGTCCAGCGGAAGAATATATTCCGTGCGGGCATTACGAATACCGAGATTTCTTGCGCTGGATATACCACCGTTTTTCTTGTGGAGGACAACAACCCGTGGGTCTTCATTCGCAAGTACATCCAGCATGCGGATATCTTCTTCTACAGTGCTACCATCATCCACGAGAATCCACTCAAAGAAGGGGAATGTCTGGTCAAATACACAGTTCGCTGTCTGTCGAATTGTGGTGCCGCTGTTATAAAATGGAGTAATAATCGAAATCATTGGTTCTGCTGTTTTTATTAAATCTGCATTCCACCGTTTTATTCCGGGCTGTTGTGTAAAATCAAATTGCATTTGGCTTCCTCCTGCCTTGTATAAACCGTTTCATCCTTCGCCCCGCCCGCCAAAACAAAGATTTGCTCTTATACATCTCTTCAGCGGAAAATGAGGACATATTATAAAGCGCTGTTTCGTAAAACGGCGTGCAGCGCATTGCGCTCCAGAAATAATCGGCCATATCCTCTGTCGGTTTCTGCCACGGTTTTCGGTAACCAGCATAATGGATTATCTTGGGATCATTACGTGCCGCAAAGTAAGCTTTTTGTATTTCTTCCGGAGCATGGGAAATGACATGACTGATTCTGGTATGATCACAATCAGTCAGGAGATTCCATGACATGTCCAGAAACCTTACACGGCCTTCACAATAAATATTCAGCACATCCTGATCATTGTAAAGGAAGGGCTTGGAAGCGAGTGTCAGCCATTGTTCCAGAGTGTGCTCTTTTCTCATTTCTTTCTCGTTGAAAAGGATAACCCCAGCCTGAAAATAGTTCTCAGGCTTGCGCATCCTCAGCTCAGAAACTATATAATGCTGGATTTTCGTATCTGCGCCATTCAGATGTCCCAAAAATTCCGGATCCCGTGCCGCTGCCAGTAAATAACCTTCCACATCCGTATAGTACAGCTCTGCCACATCCGCATTGATAATCAAATCACAGTCAAGATACAGCACCTTGTCATATTCAGGTAGAATCTCTTGTATCAAAAAACGAAAATAAGTCTCCACACTGATGTGTCCGTTTGCTCTCAGCTTATAACTGCGAATCAAAGGCTCCACATCACAAAATCGGAGAGACACATTGGGTCTGGACGCAGCCATATTCAAAAGCAGTACCTGGTCCTCTTGGATGACATCCGTATGTAGCAGTATCACATCATAATAATAATCATTGGAGCAATGATCTATAAGGGACTGAAAGCAAGCTGCAAAATAGGGGACAAACCGATGATTCGCAGCAAAGGCAATGGGGATTGTATTATATGTTTTTGTTTCCATGTTCTCCGAATGTGTCATATGTGCAAACTACTCCTTGCTTCAGATAAAACTTGCTTACCCCTTTTCATACATATCATAAGCCTGGTTCACATTCCCAAACAGCCGAATCTTTCCCTTTTCCAGCCAAACCGCCTTCTGGCACAGCTCCTTAACCTGCGCCTCGCTGTGGCTGACAAACAGCAGGGTTGTGCCGCCCTTCATCATGTCCGACATCCGTGCCCTGCACTTTTCCTGAAAACGGAAATCGCCTACCGCGAGAATCTCGTCCACGACAAGAATATCCGCGCTGACCTCAGTGGCGATGGCAAAGCCCAGCCGGGCAACCATGCCGCTGGAGAAGTTCTTCACCGGCACATCGATAAAATCCCAAAGCTCCGCGAAATCCACGATGCTTTTGAAATGCGCGTCCATGAACTTGCGGTCATGGCCCAGAACCGCTCCGTTCAGATAGATGTTTTCCCGGGCGGTCAGATCCGGGTCAAAGCCCGCGCCCAGCTCAATCAGCGGCGCGATGCTGCCACGCACCGCGATACTTCCCGTGGTGGGGTACAGTACACCCGCGATGCATTTGAGCAGCGTGCTTTTCCCGCTGCCGTTGGCCCCAATCAGCGCTACCGCCTCGCCCCGGTTTACGGTCAGGTTCACGTTCTTCAGCGCGTAAAACTCGTTAAACATCAGCTGACCCTTCAGCAGCTTTACAAAGTATTCCTTGATCGTGTCCGTTCTTTCCGTGGCCAGATTAAACCGCATGGAGACGTTTTTTACTTCAATAATCGGTACGTCCTGATTCATTGCAATCCTCCCATCAGATATACAGGATAAAGTTACGCTGCATTTTGCGGAACACGACCAACCCCACCGCCAGCGCCGCCAGACTCATCAGCGCGCATCGCAGCCACATAACCGGCTCCGGGACAGCTCCGTACAGGACAATATTCCGGAAGAAGGTGATGTAGGAATACATAGGATTCGCGTGAATGATCGGAAGGACTCTCTCCGGCAGCGCGTTCGCCGGATAGAAGATCGGCGTCAAATACATCCATGCCAGCGTCACCACGCCGTACAGATGGGTGATGTCCCGAAAATACACACTCAACGCCGATAAAATCATGCCAATTCCCATGGCAAACAGCAGCAGGAAAAACAGCGGTATCGGGAACAGGAGAATTGTCCAGTAGAAGGGCGCCTTCGTGAAAACCATCACGATCAGGATTGCCGCAAGAGAAAAGCTCATGGTCACAAAGCTGGACAGGACCCGGCTGATGGGAAATATGAACTTTGGGATATACACTTTCTTTATCAGAGCGCCGTTTTGCAGAACGGAGTACATACTCATGTTGGTACTCTCGTTGAAAAAACTCCACAGTGTCTGACCGGTAATCAGATACAGGGGATAATTCGGGATGTCAAACCGGAACATATAGCTGAATACCAGCGTCATTACGCACATCATCAGCAGGGGATTCAGCAGACTCCACACATACCCAAGGAAGCTGCGACGGTATTTGACCTTCAGGTCCCGGCTGACCAATTCCTTGAGCAGGGGTTTATATTGCAAAAAGTGCTGCCATGCTTGTCTCATGATTTACTCCTCTCTTTCCCTTGGGATTCCAGTATTTCAATTTCCGGGCAGAAAAAGAATCCTGCCCAGATGCCTTTGAACAAAATTCCAAAACGTGGGCCTTTCGGCTTTCCAAACCGGAGAATTCGCAGGAAATCCCGGCAGCGCTTGGCAAAACAATAGGCCATGCCTTTCATGCCCTCCTGCCGGTAGAGATGGGCCTCGTTCCGAAAAGCGTAAAAATACCGCCCAATCCGTTCTGGTTCGTCTAAAGCGATGTTGGAACCCACATTGCTTTTCGCGGCGTGAACCACCTGACTCTGCCCCGCCGCGAAACAGGGCAGCCCGCCCCGCACCGCAATCCGGCGGGTATACTCAAGATCATCTCCCCATATGTAGTACTCCTTTATCGGAAGTCCAAAGCGGCGTATGGTTTCCGAACGCAGAAACAGCGACACAAAGGTGGCCTGTTCCGCCTGTACCAGTCCGTATTTCATCAGGGGGCTATACTCGTAAAAACTCTTTTTCAGCTTCTGCCGGTTCATTTTGCACTCGCTGCCGTCTGTCCAAAGAGCCACGCTGCTGAGCCAGCCGTAATTACCATCGAGAATCCTGTCCGCTTCCAGCAGCTTTTGGAGGGCATCAGGCATCGGCAGCGTATCGTCATCCATGAGCCAGACATAGTCATAGCCATCTTCCACTGACCAGCGCATCCCGAAGTGAAAGCCCCCCGCGCCGCCCAGGTTGCTGCCGGTATTGCGGCAGTGCAGATCCGGCTGGGAAGCCAGCCACTGGGCCGTCCCATCCGTACTGGCGTTGTCCACGATCAGGATATCGCAAGCTGCCGTCTGGGCTCGCAATGCTTCCACACATTGCCGCAGCAGTTCCAGCCGGTTGTAGGTTACAACGATTGCCGCGACTGGGCTTTTCATTTCATTCCGAAGCATCCCACACGACTCC
>JALFXH010000165.1 GCA_022786965.1 Clostridiales bacterium | reverse complement strand
GTCAGCTCTTGGAAAAATATGATTTGATGCCAAGGCGCGGCGCTTCTTTGGCCGCTGCGACGGTGCGGGGACTGATCCTCACAGTTTCCCATAAGGAGCAGATCGGGGAATTGTATCCGCAGGTGCTGGAAACGCTGGTGTACGGCGCTTGCAGGGAGCTATTTGAATAAGCCGAAAGGCCGCAGAACTGCGGCTTTTTCAAGGTACTGCAGTTAGAGATCTCTAATCACGTGAATTCACGGGTTATGGTTAGACCAATCTAACCGCGAAAGAGGATGACAGCGATGCAAGAACACAAGGGCCTCCGGGATCGGAATGCCGGGTCATATGCGGAATATGTGAAGAAGGAGGAGTAAACGGTGCAAATTTTGGAGTGCGGACGGGAGCATAGAGAAACGCTGCTGTTTTTTCCCTGCACGGCAGAGCCTGTATGGGCGTTTGCGGACACCATTGCGGTCCTGTCCCAAAGGTGGCATATTTTTCAGGTGGTGTTCGACGGTCACCAGCCGGAATATCCGGGAGACTTTACTTCCGTGGAGCAGACTGTGGACGAGGTGACCCAATATCTGAATGTCCACGGCATTTCCCATTTGGATGCTGCCTACGGCTGCTCTCTGGGCGGTGCGTGTCTGACCCGTTTGCTGGCCTTGGGGGAAATTTCCGTTGGCCGGGCAATCATTGACGGCGGTATGACTCCCTATCGCCTGCCGTTTCTGGTGCGAAAGCTGCTGCTGGCGCGGGATGTGTTGTCCTTCAGAACGGTGGCAAGCAACCGTGAGGTGCTGGAAGCGGCATTTCCGCCGGAACGGTTTACTCCGTCGGGGCATGACAGCAGGAAAGAGTATAATGCGATGGAGCGGTACCTCAAAACCTTCTCGAACCGGACGATCCGGAACATATTCTGGTCTGCCAACAATTACGCTCTGCCGAAAGTGCCTGCCGAATGCGGCACAAAAATCACCTATTGGTACGGCTGCGATGAAAAGAAAGACCGTAGGTACAATATTCGGTTTATGAAGCATTATTTTCCGCAGATTCGGGTCCACGGAATTCCAAAAATGGCCCACGCAGAGTTGGTCTTGGTGCACCCGGAGCTGTTCGATCACTATGCGGAAAAATTCCTGAAGCCGGAGGAATGAAACGGAATCGGCGCCGGATGATCCGAACGCCGCGAGGAATCGCTCCGGCTGGCTCACCATTAGAAAACGTAAGGAGGCTTTACAATGTCCTTTTTTGAGAATACCCGCAAGCCTGCGGGCTTTGGCGGAAAGCTCATGGTGGTCATGATGAACCTGGGTCACAGTCCTGTGGCATGGTGGGGGCTTCACTTTCTGGAGCTTGCTCCGGACGATAAGGTGCTTGACTGCGGCTGCGGCGGCGGGGCAAATATCCGACGGCTGCTGAAAAAATGCCCGCAGGGTATCGTCAAGGGCATCGACTATTCGCCCGTCAGCGTGGAGAAAACCAAAAAGGTCAACGAGACTGCCATCGCTGATGGTCGCTGCGCCGTTCTGCAAGGCAGCGTGGCAGATATGATGTTCGCGGATAACTGGTTTGATGCGGTCACGGCCTTTGAAACCGTCTATTTCTGGCCGGATCTGCCGCGGTGCTTCCGTGAGGTCTGGCGGGTACTGAAGCCCGGCGGGACATTTTTTATCTGCAACGAGAGCAATGGCGACACAGACAAGGACGAGAAGTGGACGAAGATCATTAACGGCATGACCATCTATCAGGGTACCGAGCTGAAAGCATATCTGGAACAGGCGGGCTTTCACGAGGTGCAGATACACAAGAATAAAGCAGGCTGGCTGTGCGTCACGGCACAAAAATGAGGTGCGATCATGTCGAAAAAAGCAACGGAATTCCAACGAAAAGCAATGAGCCGGATGTACCGGGGCAAGGAGATCTTCAAGCCTCTGAACACCGGCTGGATCGATAAAAACGTTGCCTGCGTGCGGGAATGGGTAGCAAATATCTTCTTCTACTGCAAGGACAATGCTGTCATTATGATCGATGCCGGGTACAACTATGACCGGTTGGCGGAAAAAATGGGCTGGTTGGGAATCGCCCCGCAGTCGGTTCAGCACATTCTTATCACCCACCAGGACACCGACCATGTGGGCGCGGTGGAAGCGGACAGCCCCGGATTGTTCCAAAACGCAGCGCTGTACATCGGGGAAGTTGAAAACCGTTATTTGACCGGAGAGGTACGCCGCAAGGTCCTCTATCATCTTTATAAGCTGCCGCAGGTCACGATCAACAACAAAAAAGTGCTGCTTCAGGATGGGGAAGTCATCAACATTGACGGCATCAAAATCGAATGCTTCCTCGTTCCCGGCCACACTTGGGGACATATGGTGTATCTCGTTGATGACCGTT
>JALFXH010000143.1 GCA_022786965.1 Clostridiales bacterium | reverse complement strand
GAGGTTTGTTGGAAACAATGGCGATCTTTTCACCCACCAGATAGTTGGTCAGGGTGGATTTACCCACATTGGGGCGCCCTGCAATGGTAATGATAGCGGTTTTTGTTTTCATAGCATTCTCCTGTTAATACTCAGTTTCTGCTCATTCCGTGGATTTGCGCGGCGATTGCCTCTTCTCTGGCCCGCATTTGGCGTTTTTGTTCCCCTTCGTCCAGATGGTCATAGCCCAGCAGATGCAGCATGGAATGGATCGTCAGATAGCCAACCTCTCTGCGAACGGAGTGCCCGAACTCCTGGGCCTGAGCCATGGCCCGTTCCAGGCTGATGCACATATCGCCCAGAGGAACAAGACCTGTTTCCGGGTCTTCGTATTCAGACCAGTCCCTCGGCGGATTCCCCGCCTCCAGCTGGAACATGGGAAAGCTCAATACATCCGTGGGTCTGTCGATATGCCGGCTTTCCCGGTTGATGGTGTGAATACCTGCATCATTCGTTACCAGCACATTGATTTCGCAGCAGGCGCTGATGCCCTCGGCGCGAATGGTTTCCTGAATGCACTTGCGGATAATGCCGCTGATGGTAAACTTTTGCAGACTGAGCTGCTCAAATACCAGATTGATTTTATGTGTCATGTCAATTCTTCCTCTTGTATCGTCCGCTGAACTGTTGGGGTTTCTTTGCGGCAGGCTTGCTGTTCGCTTTTTCATAGGCGTTGATGATTTCCTGAACCAGGGCGTGGCGCACCACATCCGCCGCGGTCAGACGGCAAATCGCGATATCCTTCACCCCATCCAGTACACGGATGGCATCTTTCAGACCGGAGACCTTATCCTCCGGTAAGTCAATCTGCGTCACATCACCGGTAATCACGATTTTTGAACCAAAGCCCAGTCGGGTCAGAAACATTTTCATCTGTTCCCGGGTGGTATTCTGGGCCTCGTCCAGAATAATAAAGCTGTCATCCAGCGTTCGGCCACGCATATAAGCAAGGGGAGCCACTTCAATAGAGCCGCGCTCCTGATACTTCTGGAACGTCTCCGCACCCAGCATATCATACAGCGCATCGTAGAGGGGACGCAGGTAGGGGTCAACCTTATTCTGCAAGTCACCCGGCAGGAAGCCAAGCCGTTCTCCTGCCTCCACCGCGGGGCGGGTCAGAATAATCCGGTTGACGGTACGCTCCCGGAACGCGGCCACTGCCGCCGCCACTGCCAGATAGGTCTTACCGGTACCGGCAGGGCCTACGCCGATGGTAACGGTGTTGGCCTGGATGGCCCGCATATAGCGCTGCTGGCCAACGGTCTTGGCTTTGATTGGTTTTCCCCTGGCGGTGATGCAGACCACATCCTTTGTCATCTGCGCCACCTGCTGGTCGTTTCCTTCATTTACCAGTGTAATCAGATATCGGACACGCTGTTCGTCAATCACTTCCCCTTTGGAAGCAAGCGTCAGCAGTCCCTCAATGGTGCGGACGGCCTTATCAACCATTTCCTCATCACCGGAAACACGAAGATCCGTGCCCCGGTTTACGACCTGCACGTTCAGCGCCTGCTCAATGCGCTTGATGTTTTCATCAAAGGAACCAAAGACCGCTATCAGGTCTTCCACACGATCCGCGTTAACGATTCTCTCCGTTTGTTTTGCCATTTGTCTCTCCAATCTGTTCCGGTTTCACCTTTCCGATGGATTCTGTACAGACATAGCTGCCGCTTAAGCGTACAACGCCCCCGCTGCGCAGAACCGACTGCGCGCTGCTTTGAATTTGACCCGCAACCATCTGATCTGTCAGATATCGATGGGCAAAGGCTCCCAGCGCGGAAGGTTCGGATTCCCCGTCCTCAAGAGCATAGGATTGGAAGGTATCCACACACAGCGCCACCGGCAGCCGGAAACCACCCGGTAAGGTGAAAGAATATTGTTTATACATTCTACCACATCCCACATCCGGAATTCCACTACCTTTCCAAAAAAAGATGCGTTTTTTTCCGAGAAGAAGGCTGACGGTGTGTGCAGTACCGGTATGATCGGCCCGTTTCAGGCAACGGGTGGGTGAAAGAACCGTCAGATTTCGGATTGTCCGGGCCAGAACCTCCCCCTTTGCCTGAGTCGCCTGGATGCTGATGCCGCATTCTGTGTAGCCGGAAATCAGTGTTTGTCCCTTTCGAACCGCCTGTCCCGGCTGAACCCGCGCGCTGCCCTGGGTTACGACACAGGACAGGATATATCCATCTCTGTCCGCGATAATACTGGACACTTCG
>JALFXH010000139.1 GCA_022786965.1 Clostridiales bacterium | reverse complement strand
GAGGTTTTCGACTGCGTGGTGCATCCGGACGCCATCGCCTGCATGGCTACCAATATGGACACCCACAACAAGACAAATCCGGGCGGCACCCTCCACGTTCCCACCAAGCCCTACTTCACGGTTCCCTACCTCACTTTGGTGCCGAAGGGCGTTGACAACCTGCTGGTTGCCGGACGGGCCATTTCCGCCGATGCCATGGCCGGCTCCGCCATTCGTATGATGCCCTCGTGCATGGCCTTCGGTCAGGCGGCGGGTACAGCGGCGGCGCTGGCGGCGGCAGAGGGCATCCGGCCCAGGGATGTGGATGTTTCCCGGCTCCGGGCAATTCTGCGGGAGCAGGGCGCTTTTGTCGGGGCATAACGGCCCCATTTTCACGGGAGGTGCAGACTATGGACAACGGCTGGCCGGGATTTCTCGATTTTACCCGTCCGGGAAACGGCCCGGTGGATGACAATGTATATCCGCCCTTCATACGCTTCTGGAAGCGTTACGGCCGACACTTTATGAAACTGCTGCAGGTCAATCTGCTTTACGCTCTGATCACCCTGCCCATTTACGGGTGGCTGCTGTCCGTGGTGAATGCCCACGCGGCCCAGTCCGGCGGCATCGTGACCCTGCTGGGACCGCTGCTATTGTATTTTGCCATGGACTGGCCGGCGCCGGTGCTGGTGGCTCTGGTGGGAATCTCCGCGGTGCTTCTGGGGCCTGCCACAGCCGCCATGACCAGCGCGGTTCTGGACTGCGCCTGGGACCGTCCGGGGATGTTCTGGCCCACCTTCTGGGAAGGGTGGAGGGTCAACTGGAAGCAGTCCCTGCCCATCGGCCTGCTGGATGTGTTCGCCTGCTTTGCCACCATTTATTATATGGTGGATGGGGACGCGGTGTTCGGCAGCCTCGGCGGCGCGGTGAAGCTGCTCTGGCTGGGGCTGGCGCTGGTATACTGCCTGATTCGGGTCTACATCTACCCCATTATGGTGACAGTGGAGCTGCCCTTCGGGGCTCTGCTGAAAAACAGCCTGATTCTGGCACTGATGAAGCCCTGGCGGCCCCTGCTGGTGGTGGCCGTGGCGGCGGTGCTGTGCGGACTGTGCATTGTGGCGGATATTGTGCTGGTTCCCTGTTTCCTGTACAGCTTCATCGCCTTTACCGCCGCGTTTTTGACCCAGAGTCCCATCACCGGGTATCTGCTCTGCCCGGAGGGCGGGGAAGCGGATTGACCCGGAAACCATCCAACAGAAATCGGAAACTTTTTTAGGAGGCATCCTCAATGATTGGCGCGTATTTTCTTGGAAATCAAACCATTGAAACCAGACCGCTGGTTCTGCCTGACCCGGGCCCGGGACAGGTGCTGGTGCGGGTAGCCGCCTGTGGCGTCTGCGGCACCGATGTGCATATCTACCACGGCGGAAAAGGCTCTGCCGATGTGACCCCGCCTGTGATTCTCGGTCACGAGTTTTCCGGCATCATCGAAAAGCTGGGCGACGGCGTGGAGGATCTGGAGGTGGGCCAGCTGGTAACGGTGGACCCCAATATCTACTGCGGCAAGTGCCGGCCCTGCCGTCAGGGGCAGAAGCAGATGTGTCATCATATGCGGGCCGTGGGCGTCAATATGGACGGCGGCTTTGCCGAGCGCTGCCTGGTACCCAGCGCCCAATGCGTTCCCGTGCCGGAGGGCACAGACCCGGAGCTGGCTGCCATGGCGGAGCCTTTGGCCTGCTGTCTGCACGGCATTGACCGGGCAGGCATCCGCCCCGGCGAAAATGTACTGGTTGTCGGCGGCGGAACCATAGGACAGATCATGCTCCAGCTGGCAAGGATCGCCGGCGCGGCGAAGGTCATCCTCAGCGAGCCGGTAGAGGCCCGGCGGAAGCTGGCGGTAGAGCTGGGGGCGGACGGGGCCATTGACCCCATTCATGAGGATCTGAACCAGCGGCTGGAAGAGCTGCTGGGCTGCCAGGGCGCGGATGTGGTTATCGAATGCGTGGGCAATCCCCGCACCTCCGCCCAGGCCATCGACGCTGCCGCCCGCTGCGGGCGCATCCTGCTGTTCGGCGTACCCAACCCGGAGGCGGTGCTTCAGACCAGAATGCACCCCATCTTCCAGAAGGAACTGACGATCATGGGTTCCTTCGTCAACCCGGACACCCACAGTCGGGCTGTGGCGCTGCTGGCTTCCGGCCAGCTGAAGCTCAAGCCCCTGATCACCCACCGGTATCCCATTTCCCAGCTGGAGGATGCCATTATGACACAGACCAGTGACAAGTCCATTAAGGTGCTTGTAAAAGCGGAGGTTTCAAACCATGTCCATTAACCTGATTGAGCAAAGCTATGACATCGTTGTGGTGGGCGGCGGCCTGAGCGGAATGTGCGCCGCCATCGCTGCAGCCCGCCACGGCGCGAAGACCGCCATCATCAACAACCGTTCCGTCTACGGCGGCAACGCCAGCTCCGAAATCCGGATGCACATTGTGGGCGCCAGCTCCCACGCGGCGAAAGCCGATCTTGCGGAGACCGGTATTCTGATGGAAATGCTGCTGGAAAACAAACGGCGCAATCCCTACGCCTGCTTCCCGGTGTTTGACTCCATTCTCTGGGAAACGGTGCATTTTCAGGAGAATCTGACCTCCTATCTCAACACCAATATGGACGATATGGTCATGGAAGGGGGCCGCATCCGCACCGTCATCTGCCACCAGAACACCACCGAGACAGAGCTGCGGCTCAGCGCCCGCATTTTTGTGGATGCCACCGGTCACGGCACCCTGGGCGTCATGGCGGGCTGCGGCAGCCGTCTGGGCACAGAGGCCAGATCCGAATTTGGTGAACCGGACGCGCCGGACATGGCCAATACCGATACCATGGGCAACACCCTGATGTTCAGCGCGGTGGACCGGGGGGAAAAGGTGGTCTTTGAAAAGCCCAAATGGGCCTACACCTTCACAGAAGAGCAGCTCAAATACCGGGAGCATGCCAATTCCGTCGGCTCCCACGCCGACGGCGGCGCGCTGGTGGAATTTGAGGAAGGCTCCGGCCGTCTGCCCCACTTCTCCAACGTGGATAACGGCTACTGGTGGATTGAGCTGGGCGGTGACTGGGACGATATCATCCGCCAGGGCGAGGAAATTCGGGACGAGCTGGTGAAATGCGTCTACGGCGTGTGGGATCACCTGAAAAATCAGGGTGACCACGGCGTTGACAACTACGATCTGGACTGGGTAGGCATGGTTCCCGGCTACCGGGAGAGCCGCCGCCTGGAGGGCGATTACCTGCTGAACGAAAACGATGTCCGGGCCAACCGCATCTTTGACGACGCGGTGGCCTATGGCGGCTGGCAGATGGACCAGCACACCGTCCGGGGGATTTTTGACTTTGACAAGGTCCCCAGCCGAATCCTGAATTTTGACGGCTGCTACACCATCCCCTACCGCTGCTTCTACAGCAGGGAAGTCCCCAACCTGATGATGGCAGGCCGGGATATCTCCACCACCAAGACCGCCTTTGGCTCCACCCGTGTCATGGGCACCTGCGCCGTTGGCGGACAGGCGGTGGGCACCGCGGCAGCCATGGCGGTGCGTTATGGCTGCGATCCCCGCCAGCTGGGCCAGACCCACATGGATGAGCTTCAGCAGACCCTTCTGAAGGACGATTGCTACATCCCCGGCTTTGCCAACCACGACCCCGCCGACCTGTGCCGCACCGCCGCCGTCACCGCCAGCTCCTGGAAAGAAGGCTGTGAACCGGTCAACGTTATCAGCGGTGTGGCCCGCAGGGTGGGCAGGGACGAAAACGCCTGGGAATCCCGGGATCTGGACAGCGCCCAGCTGACCCTTACCCTGAAGGCCCCCGCCGCCATCCGGCAGCTGCGGCTGACCTTCGACCCCAACCTGACGAAGGAAATCATGCCCTCCATGACCCGCAACGTCCGGGACCGTCAGGTCAAGGGGCTGCCGCCGGAGCTTGTGAAAGACTATCAGGCGGAACTGCTTCGGGACGGCGCGGTGGTTTGGAGCAGGGCGGTCACCGGAAACGGCCAGAGGCTGAACGTTCTGGATCTGGAGCAGCCTGTGACCTGCGACACCATCCGCGTCACCGTCACCGCCACCCATGGCTATGAAGCCGCCCGCATCTTTGAGGTTCGGGCCTACTGAGGAGAAGCCGGTATGAATATTGCCTATACAAAGTCACTTCCTCTGTGGAAGGAGTATGAGGTTCTTGTCTGCGGCGCGGGTCCCGCGGGGATCTGCGCGGCGGTGGCTGCCGCGCGCCAGGGAGCGAAGACTGCGCTGGTGGAGCGCTACGGTGTCCCCGGCGGCAATCTGACCCTGGGTCATGTCGGCCCCATTCTGGGGGCTGTCAGCAGCGGCACCATGCGGGATGAAGTCACCGCCCTGCTGGGCGTCCGGGATAACGACATGGATGGAACCACCGGCGTGGCCCACGACATGGAAACCGCCAAAATTGCCCTGACCCGGTTCCTGAAGGAAGAGAATCTGGACGTTTATCTGCAAACCCCCGTGGCGGACGCGTGGATGGAGGGAAACCGTATCCGGGGCGTGGTGGTCGCCACCAAAGAGGGCCTGCGGGTACTGGGCGCGAATATTGTCATCGATTCCACCGGCGACGGCGATGTGGCCGTCTTTGCCGGATGCGACTATGAAAAGGGCCGGGAGGACGGCCTGATGCAGCCGGTGACGGTGGAATTCACCCTGGATAACGTGGACGAGGATCAGGGTATCCTGTGCATCGGCGACATTGACGATGTGCAGTTTCAGGGCCAGCGCTTTCTGGACTGGACAAAGGGTCAGGCGGAGGCAGGGGTCATCCCCCAAAATACCGCGGCGGTGCGGCTGCATCCCACGGTTTACAAAGGCTCCCGGCAGGTAAACACCACCCAGGCCAACGGCGTGGACAGCACCAGAGTGGAAACCATCTATGCCGCCGAGCTGGAGCTGCGGGAGCAGATGGAAATTTTGCAGAACTTCTTCCGGGAAAAGCTCCCCGGCTACCAGAACTGCAAGATTGTCAGCTCCGCCGCCACCACCGGAATTCGGGAATCCCGGCGGATTCTGGGGCAGTACCAGATTACCGGCCAGGAATGCGCCTCCGGCGCCCGTTTTGCCGATGTCATCGTCCACAAGGCGGATTTTCTGGTGGATATCCACAATCCCACCGGCTCCGGCCAGGCCGACAAAACCATCCAGCGCTGCAAGCCCTATGACCTGCCCTACGGCTGCTTTGTCCCCAGAAAAATCGACGGTCTGTACGTCGCGGGACGGTGCATTTCCGGTACCCACCGGGCCCACGCATCCTACCGGGTTATGTCCATCTGCATGGCGATGGGTCAGGCCGTGGGCGTAGCCGCCGCGCTGTGTGTCCGGCAGGGATGCCTGCCCCGGACGCTGGATGTTTCCGGTCTGCAAAACGCGCTGACAGAGCTGGGCATCGACCTGTTCAGCGAATAGACCGTCAGGAGGAAGTTTTATGCGGAAACAATACGACGCGGCAGGTGAGGGGAGGAATTGTATGCGGTATTCCTGTGAGATTCCGGAACGGTATCAGGTGGATGTGCTGGTGGTGGGCGGCGGACCCGCGGGATTTGGCGCGGCGGTGGCTGCCGCCCGGAACGGCGCGAATACCATGCTCATTGAGCAGACCGGCGTTCTCGGCGGTATGGCGACATCGGGACTGGTGGGCCCCTTCATGACCTGCTACGATAACGATGTGACGGAGCAGGTGGTCAAGGGCATTTTTGATGAGCTGTGCCTGCGGACCGAAGCCAAGGGCGGCGCCATTCACCCCTCCAAAATTCGCGGGATGGGCAGCTATAACTCCTACTATCTGGGCAGCCATGAGGGAGTGACCCCCTTCCAGTCGGAAATTCTGGCGGTGGTGATGGACGAAATGGCTGCCGAAGCCGGGGTTCAGGTGCTCTTCGAGACCCGGCTGGCAGACGTGCTGACGGAGGGCGGAAACATCACCCACGCCATCGTCCTGATGAAGGAGGGGCTGGCGGCGATTTCCGCGAAGTGCTTCATCGACTGCACCGGCGACGCGGATTTGGCAGCGCGGGCAGGGGTCCCCACCTGGTCCGGCGACAAGGCCACCGGAATCAGCCAGCCCACCTCCCTGTTCTTTGAGGTAGGAAATATTGACAGACAGGCCTACTGCGCGGAGTTGGAAAAGCGAAAGGCGGAGCTTGACAACCATCAGGGCAACTGTTACGCCTGGAGCGTTCGGCAGGCCAAGCTTAACGGCGATTGGACCCTGGACAAGAACGAGCTGGGAATGTACGAGCAGAATATCCCCGGCCGCTGGAAGGTCAACACCACCCGGATGTCCTATGTGGACGCCACCAACACCGAGCAGGTGAGCAAGGCTTTGATGGAGGGCCGGCGGCAGGTGCAGGAGGTGCTGTCCTTCATGCGCAAGTACATCCCCGGCTGTCAGGATGCCCAGCTGATTCAGGTCGCCTCCAGTCTGGGTGTCCGGGAAAGCCGCCACATTGTGGGTAAGTATGAGCTGACGGCACAGGACGTGCTGCATCACAAAATCTTTGAGGATGCAATCTGCACCTTCGCCTATGCGCTGGACCGTCACGACTCCGAGGGCGGCGGCGTAACCTGGACGCTGGTAGACCGGTATTATACCATCCCATACCGTAGCCTGCTGCCGGAAAACTGCGATAACCTTTTGGTAGCTGGCAGGAGCATCTGCGGAAGCTCCGAAGCTGCCGCCAGCTATCGGGTCATGCCCGCCTGCGTGGCAATGGGACAGGCCGCCGGAACCGCTGCCGCCATGGCAGCTGCCGCAGGCGTTGGCCCGGAGCAGATCTCGGTGTCCCAGCTGCGTCAGGTGTTGACTTCCCAGGGCGCGGTCATTAAAACGGAATAATTCATACAGAAAGGTGTTTTGCAACATGGGTATTATGGAAAAAATGCGGCTGGACGGCAAGGCAATCTTTGTCACCGGCGGTGCCCGGGGCATTGGTATGAATTACGCCAAGGCTGTGGCCGAGGCCGGCGCGGATGTTGCCATTGTGGATATGGACTTTGCCGCGGCAGAGCAGACCGCCGCGCGTCTGGCGGCGGAAACGGGCAGAACCTTTATCGCCATCGAGTGTGACGTCACCGATCCCGAATCCGTGGAGGCCATGATGGAGACCTTTCTGGCAAAGTTCGGCAAGCTGGACGCCGCTTTCTGCAACGCCGGCATCTGCAACAACGTTCCGGCGGAGGAAATGTCCTATGAATGCTGGAAAAAAGTGATTGACGTCAATCTCAACGGCATTTTCCTGACAGATCAGGCCGCCGGACGGCAGATGCTCAGGCAGGGCTACGGCTCCATCATCAACACCGCCTCCATGTCCGCTCACATTGTCAACGTTCCCCAGCCCCAGTGCCACTACAACGCTTCCAAGGCCGGCGTCATCCAGCTGACCAAGTCCCTTGCCATTGAGTGGGCCACCCGTGGGGTCCGGGTCAACTCCATCAGCCCCGGCTATATTGGCACGGATCTGACACTGAATTCTCCCACCCTGATTCCGCTGATCGAGAAATGGAACGAAATGGCTCCGCTGCACCGCCTTGGAAAGCCGGAGGAGCTTCAGGCCATTGCGGTGTATCTGGCAGGCGACGCCAGCCCCTTCACCACCGGCGCGGATTTCGCCATTGACGGTGCCTTTACCTGCTTTTGACAGCCTTCGCCCGCATGCGGACAATTATGGCAACACGCCCCTGACCGAACCCGGTCAGGGGCGATTTCCATTACACGCAATATCCCCGCCCGATTGTGAACCGAGCGGGGATGATTCTGTTGCGAAGGAGACACGCCTCGTCATAATCAGGCGTATGCGTCCCATTCACGGGAAAACCGTGCACAGCCTGAATCGCGAGCGATGACCGGCAGGGAAGCGGTTATGATATGATCAGTCTGCCCCGGCCCTGTCTCTTGGCTTCATAGAGAGCTTTGTCCGCCCGTTCGTACAGCTGGTTAAAATTGGATTCCGGCTCCGCGATGATGCCGCCCATGGAGATCCCAGTACTCACGCCGGTGGCTTTCAATCCCATGCTCACCTTGTCGAAAAGCAGCTGGGCAACCCCGTACATCAGCGCGGGAGCCGTGCCTTTCTCGAAAAAGAGGGCCGCGGCAAACTCGTCTCCGCCCATGCGGCAGACCAGATCCCCTTCCCGCAGGGCGGACAGCAGCGTCTGGGAAACCAGAATCAGGTATTTGTCGCCGCTGTGATGACCGTAAGTGTCGTTGTACAACTTGAATCTGTCCACATCCATCATCAGCAGCAGAATATCGGTATCTTCCTCCAGCAGCCTCTGTTCCACATCGCTGCGGAACGCGGCATGGTTTAATAGCCCCGTCAGGGGATCGGTGCGGTAGGTACGCTCCCAGCAGCGAAGGCGGGTTTGGGCTTTACTCTGCTCAGCCTCCGACAGCATTTTCATGGAATGGGTGTTGGCAATGTTGGTGATAACGATTTCCGACCGTTCTGCCCGAACTGCGGAATCGTAGTACACTCTGCCGTAGCAGAATACATAAATATCCGTTCCGTCTTTCCGGCGAAGCTTATGCTCCAGAAACACCGTGGGACTCTTCAAAAGGAGGGCACTGGTCTGACACAAATATTCTGTGCGGTCTTCCTCAGGTATCAAATCCGCCTGTACCATGGCGTTGCGGCGCACATCCTCCGGGGAGTAGCCCGTTATGTTCTCAAAATTCTCATCCATGTACACGATTCGCATGGACGCGTCCAGCAGATACCGGCTGAAGGGTACCAGATGGGTGCTGCCAAAGGCACGATTCACCGGGGCAGAAGGCTCCTTGGCTCTGACCGTTGACACGGTAGCGCCGTCCTCCCCACGCATCCCGGCAAGTTCCGGATTTTCCCGCAGCATCCGCAGAAACTCCGATACGATATAGGGGTCAAACTGGGAACCGGCGCACCGCTTCAGCTCATCCAGGGCCTTTTGCTGCGGCATGGCAGCCCGATAGGACCGATCGCTGACCATGGCGTCGTAGGCATCCACCACGGCGATTACCCGGGACAGCAGCGGAATGCTTTCCCGGCTCAGACCATCCGGGTAGCCTTGACCGTCCCAGCGCTCATGGTGGTGGCGGATTTCATCGGCGATGACATTCAGCTCGTTGCTGCTGTTGGCGATTTCGTAGCCCTTTTCCGTATGGGTTTTCAGGATTGCCCATTCCTCCGGAGAAAGCTTGCCGGGTTTATTCAGGATTTCCAGGGGAATGCCAATTTTACCGATGTCGTGGAGCAGGCACAGCAGGGACAGCTGGCTCAGCTGGATATCTGTCAGGGCAATCCGCCTGCCCAGCTCAGCGCCCATGATCTGGGTTCGGCGTACATGGTGCTCTGTGTCGCTGTCGCATTCCTGCAGGGCACGAATCAGAGAACTGAGCATCTCGGAGTGGATGGATTCCTGATCCAGCAGTTTCTTGGCGCGCATGGCTGTTGCAGCCTCCTGAATGGCCTGAAGGATATCCGGCTGCTGCTCTGTAGCCATGCTGACAGCGAACTGAATTTTTCCTTCAAAGCGCTCCTTCACCTGCTTCAGACGGGCCTGTACCTCCGCCTCTGTACAGTGGCTGCACAGGGCGATGAGATTGGCTTCCAGACCCCGCACATAGTAGGTCTGTCCGGGGAAGCACTGCCGCATGGTGTCCGCCAGCAGCCGGATTTTCTGGTCACCCGCATGGTTGCCCGCGGTACTGTTGATCACCGACAGGCTGTTGATATCGCAGATGGCCACAGCGGCGGGAAGGGCGAAATGCGCTTCGCCCTCGATAGCAAGCCGCTGGAAGCTCTCCCAGTTCTGAAATCCCGTCAGCAGATCGGTTTCCAGCGCCGCGTCGGAGAACACGAACAGCCGGCCCAGAATCTGGGCGCGGGAGTTTCTCAGCCTGCGGACATCGCAGCGCAGGGGGCGCTCCCCGGAGTCGCGTTTGTTGTAGCACTGGACGGAGTAGCTGTCGTTTTGCCCTTCCACCC
>JALFXH010000130.1 GCA_022786965.1 Clostridiales bacterium | reverse complement strand
CTCATAGAGGGAGCATATCAGGAACTCCCTTCCGGCGCTTTTGGCGTGGGCCCTAGGGATGTGCCGGTACGTACGTACGCACCGAAAACCGCAAGTTCACCTGTGCGCACAGCGTCAGGGCGGACCTTGTCCGGGGGGTGGATTGTTCCGCGGAACGCTTGACTTTTCCTGGGGGGTGTGGTATCGTGGTTTTCATAAAGCAACTGGTGAAACCTGCAAAAGGAGGAATCTTTATGAAGAAGACCCACAGAACCCTGCTCAGCATCCTGCTGGCGATGGCCCTGCTGGCCAGCCTGCCCATGACCGTGTTGGCTGACGAAGACCCTGAGCCGACACATATTACCGAAAGCACACAAACTAACGATCAATCAGGTGTCATTGTTGACGCTGGCGTTACCGTTGGCACCAATACCGGCAAAGATGTGACCAACAATGGCACCATCAATACCAACGAGGGCACCATTACGAACAACGGCACAGAAGACGGTAGCACCGATTCCGGCACCGTCGATACGAATAACGGCAAGATCGAGAACAACTATGGCACCGTGGGCAAAATGGATGAGCAAGGAAACCCTGTCGAGGGTACCGGCAATAACGGCATCATCGAAACCAACAACGGTACGGTTATCAGCAACAACGATGGCGGCACTATCGAAGTCAACGCTGGCACCGTGGGCAAAAAAACACAGGACGGGAGTGTAGTCGACGGCTCCGGTAACAGTGGCACCATCGAAACCAACGAGGGTACGATTTTTGCCAACAACAAAACCGGCACCATTGGCACCAACGACGGCCTTGTGGAATTCAGTGGCGGTGAAATTACCACCAACAATGGCATTGTAAATGATAATTCGCCGGACGGCACTGTGGGCACCAACAACGGCGAAGTGCAGGGGAACTGCGGCACGGTTGAGACCAACGCCATCAATGGCATTGTTTACAATAAACCTGCAATGGACCAAGGTGGTAACGACATCACTGGCAAAGTGAATACCAACTACGGCACCGTATATGAATATGATGCAGAAACATGCAGCGATGTCACCACCTATGGCGTGCAGGTTCAGAACACCGACGGCGGCGCGGGAACGAAGCTGCTTCAGGCTGCGGAAAACACCGTGGTCAAGCTGGCGGAGGAATTCAAGCGCGCCGGTTATAAGCTGGTGGGCTATGAGGATATAACCCCTGACGGCATGGATGACCACGCAGCATCGGAGTTGTCCGACACCGAGTTCCAGGCCAAGCGTCCCAGCATCCTGAGCCTGATCTGGAAGGCCATCGTCAAGCCTGCCGCCCCTGCCGCCCCCGCCGTTTCCTCTACCTCCTCCGATGACGAGCCGGAGGCCAAACCCGTCAAGGTCGCTACCGTCCCCTCCACCGTGGCTACGGAGGATGTGAAGGTCGGCACCGTGGTCCGGGTGAAGGGCCAGCTGTTCAAGATCATTGAAATGGACGACGGCTCCATCACCGTTGTCACCATGGGCACCCTGTCCAAAAAGGATATGGAAGACCTGATGGCGTTCCTGGCCCGGTACCTGACCCCCGAGCAGATCGAGCTGCTGCTGGGCAGCCCCGAGCTGATCTCCCAGGAGCTGGCTGACAAGCTCTTCGGCGGCAACACCAACCACATCGTCTTCCAGGCGGCAAAGAACCTGTTCGCGTAACCTAAGAAGAACAAATCCGGCTCCCAAAATGGGGGCCGGATTCTTTTCGTGGGCTGCGCGGTGCAGCGGAACTTGATTCGATGCGTACGTACGTACCAGGCAGGGCGGCGAGGTCGCCGCGCTCTACGCGGATATATTCCCCTTTAGCCGCCGTAGGGGACGGCCTCCGGACGTCCCGATGGTATGCAGCGGTTCCTTGCACCCCGGTGGAAAACCGGGAAACGGGGCGTCGAGGACGCCGCCCCCTACGCGGATATGTTCTCCTTTAGCGGCGTTACCTAAGGCTCCCCTTGAGGGGAGCTGTCAGCGCAAGCTGACTGAGGGGTGCACCCTTCCGACCTCGCTGCCGCTCGGCCACCTCCCCTGATAGGGGAGGCTTTGATCCGATCTATTCTCCTTCGAATCGCTTCCGGTCGAGGGGCCCAATGGCGTAACGACTACAACCAGCGTCCGTAACGCATTAGCCGCCCGCCTTGCGGGCGTCAATAGAACAGCAGATCGGAATAGGTCGGGAAGGGCCAGTGGGCCTTGTCGGTCAGCGTCTCCAGAATGTCCGCCTGACGGCGCACCTCCTCCATGTAGCCGCAGACCACCCGGCGGTAGTACATGGCCGCTTCCTCCGCTTCGGCAGGCACCTGACACAGGGCCTCCCGCAGAGAGCCAACGTGGTCGTACAGCCGGTCGGCGGCGGTACTGATCTGCCCGGCGATGTCCGTCTCCACCCAGCAGGACAGGCCCGTGGCCCGCTTGCTGATGATGCCGTCGCACAGCTGCCGGGCATAGCCCATGGCGGCGGGGAGAATCTGATGCATGGCCATGTCGATCATGGTCTTTGCCTCGATGGCCACCACCTTGTTGTAGGCGTCCAGATGGATGCGGTAGCGGGCCCGGAACTCCGTCTCGGTGAACACCCCGTGGCGGGTCACCAGATCGATATTTTGATCGCTTACATAGGTGGGCAGGGCCTCGGCGGTGGAGGGCAGGTTATGAAGCCCTCTGCGGGCCGCTTCTTCCTTCCACTCATCACTATAGCCGTTGCCGCTGAAAATAATGCGGCTGTGCTCCGTGAGAGCCTGACACACCAGCTTTTGCAGGGCGGCGTCAAAGTCCTCCGCCTGTTCCAGCACGTCGGCAAACCGGCCCAGCTCCTCCGCCATGATGGTATTCAGGGCAATATTCGGCCCGGACACGGACTGGGAGGAACCCAGCATCCGGAACTCAAACTTGTTGCCGGTGAAGGCCAGGGGGCTGGTGCGGTTGCGGTCGGTGGTGTCCTTGGGGATGGAGGGCAGTACATCCACGCCGATGCGCAGCATACTCTTCTCCGGGTCGTGGTAGTTGGTGCCGTCGATGATGGACTGAACCACCGCGTTCAGTTCGTCCCCCAGGAAGATGGACACGATGGCGGGAGGGGCCTCGCTGGCCCCCAGACGGTGGTCGTTGCCCGCCGTGGCTACCGTGCAGCGCAGAAAGTCCTGATATTCGTCCACACCGGCGATGAAGGCCGCCAGAAACACCAGAAACCGGGCGTTCTGCCGGGGGGTCTTGCCGGGGCTGAACAGGTTCCGGCCCGTGTCCGTGGACAATGACCAGTTGTTGTGCTTGCCGGAGCCGTTGACTCCGGCGAAGGGCTTTTCGTGGAGCAGGCACACCAGATTGTGCTTGGCGGCCACCTTTTTCATAATCGCCATCATCTTCTGGTTGTCGTCGCAGGCGGTGTTGGCGTCGGTGTAGATGGGGGCCAGCTCGTGCTGACAGGGGGCTCCCTCGTTGTGCTTGGTCTTGCTCAGGATGCCCAGCCGCCACAGCTGCTCGTCCAAATCCTGCATGAAAGAGGACACCCGGGTGCGGATGGTGCCGAAATAGTGGTCGTCCAGCTCCTGACCCTTGGGGGGCTGGGCGCCGAACAGGGTTCTTCCCGTGAGCCGTAAATCCTCCCGCTGGGCGTACAGGTCCTTGGGAAGCAGAAAGTATTCCTGCTCCGCGCCGACACAGGGAATGACCCGCTTGGTCTCGGTGTCCCCAAACAGCCGCAGAATCCGCACCGCCTCCCGGGACACCTCGTCCATGGAGCGAAGGAGGGGTGTCTTCTTGTCCAGGGAGTCGCCGGTGTAGGAGAAGAAGCAGGTGGGGATGTACAGGCTCCCCTCCCGGACAAAGGCGTAGGAGGTGGGGTCCCAGGCGGTGTAGCCCCGGGCTTCAAAGGTGGCCCTGAGCCCCCCGGAGGGGAAGCTGGACGCGTCCGGCTCCCCCCGCACCAGCTCCTTGCCGGAAAACTCCATGATCACCCGTCCGTCCCCGGTGGGGGAAATGAAGGAGTCGTGCTTTTCCGCCGTGATGCCGGTCATGGGCTGGAACCAGTGGGTGTAGTGGGTGGCCCCCTTCTCGATGGCCCACTGCTTCATGGCCTCGGCGATTTTGTTGGCCACGTCCAGGGGCAGGTGGGTGCCCTCGGCGATGCAGCGCTTCCAGGCGTTGTAGACGTCCTCGGGAAGCCGCTGCTTCATGGTGTACTCATTGAATACGTCGCTGCCGAAGATTTCCGGCAAATTCCTGATTTCGTTCATAAAAGTCATGTCCTTTCCGAAAATGCTGCCAATTTTCTCAGAATATAACCATCATACCTTCTGATTCTATTCAAAAACCAGGAAAAAAGCAAGGCGTGATTGTGCAGTAAAAACATTTGTCTTTTTCGTGAGAGTTTGTGCACATCTCCAATTCCTTCGTTTTTGAATCAGAAAATGAAATTTTGTACAAATACATCTTGCATTTTTTGTCGTAATCGCATATAATAAGCCCACTATTACAGTGATTAGGCCGAAAGGATGATTTTTGTGACCCCCTACTCTTGCATGAGCGCCGCGGAACTGTCGCGGGAATACGCCCTGGTTCTGGACGAATACGACCAACTCAAGGCCCAGGGTCTGAAGCTGAATATGGCCCGGGGCAAGCCCGCCAAAAAGCAGCTGGACCTGGTCAGCGACATTCTCACCGCCGTGCAGACCATTGACGACTGCATGGACGGCGGCATCGACGCCCGCAATTACGGCGAGCTGGCGGGCCTGCCCTGCGCCCGTGAATACTGGGCCGACATTCTGGACTGCAAGCCGGAGCAGGTCTTCGTGGGCGGCGTGGCCAGCCTGAACCTCATGTACGACGTGGTTTCCCGGGCCTATACCCACGGCCTGCCCCACAGCCCCCGGCCCTGGTGCCGCGAGGAGAAGGTAAAATTCCTGTGCCCCTGCCCCGGCTATGACCGGCACTTCGCCATCGGCGAGAGCTTCGGCGCGGAGCTGATTCCCGTGCCCATGACCCCCACCGGCCCGGACATGGACGTGGTGGAGGAGCTGGTGAAGGACCCCCAGGTGAAGCTCATCTGGACGGTGCCCAAGTACTCTAACCCCGACGGCGTGATCTACAGCGACGAAACCGTCCGCCGCTTTGCCAATCTCAAGCCCGCCGCCCCCGACTTCACCATCATGTGGGACAACGCCTACGGCGTCCACCAGTTCCGGGGCGACTATGTCCCCTTCCCCGACCTGATCGGCCTGTGCGCCCAGGCCGGGCGGCCCGACATGGCCATTGAGTTTGCCTCCACCTCCAAGATCACCTTCGCCGGCGGCGGCATCTCCTGCATGGCCTCCAGCGAGGACAATATCAAGTATTTCACCAAGCTCTTCGGCATCCAGATGATCTCCCAGGACAAGGTCAACCAGCTGCGCCATGTGCGCTTCCTCAAGGATAAGGCCCACACCCTGGAGATCATGAAGCTCCACGCCGGGGTCATGCGGCCCAAGTTCGACGTTGTCAGCAAGTGGCTGAACCGGGAGATTAAGCCTCTGGGCTTTGCCCACTGGGTAGACCCGGACGGCGGCTACTTCGTGAGCCTGTTCACCATGCCCGGCACCGCCAAGCGGGTGTGGCAGCTGTGCAAGGAGGCGGGCGTGGTGCTGACCAATGTGGGCGCCACCTACCCCTACGGCAACGACCCTGCCGACTCCAACCTGCGCATCGCCCCCAGCCTGCCCCCGGTGGAGGAGCTGGAAAAGGCCATGGAGGTTCTCACCACCAGCATGAAGCTGGCCGCTCTGGAAAAGATTATGAACCAGTGACACAAGCGCTGCCCTTTCCCGGTTTTGGGAGGGGGCAGCGTTTTTGCATCGCCCCGCCGCTTTCCCTCCCGTTCCGGATCGACGCAAAAATCCCCGGAAGCGTGGGTTCTTCCGGGGTACAGTGACAATCTTTGCGCAAATTTCACAAAATCAATACAAGAAATTTATGAAAGTCTCCAATTATTTGCCGGTGGAGCCGAAACCCCCGGCGTCCCGGGCGGTGTCGGACAGCGACCCGGCTTCCTCGTAGGCGGGGGTCAGAACCGGAGTAATGAGCAGCTGGGCAATGCGCTGGCCCGGCTCCACGGTGCGCGCCTGGCTGCCATGGTTATGAAGGGCTACCAGAATTTCGCCCCGGTAGTCGCTGTCGATGACCCCCACCTTATTGGCCGGGGCCAGCCCCTGCTTGCAGGCCATGCCGCTGCGGGCATAGACCAGTCCCGCGCAGTTTGCGGGCACCTCCAGGGCAATGCCCGTGGGGATGAAGGCGGTCTGTCCTGGCTCGATGGTGACGCTTTCCTCCAGGCAGGCGGTGAGATCGGCTCCCGCCGCCCCCATGCTTCCGTAGGCCGGGAGGGTGGCTCCCGGACGAAGCTTCTTTACGCGTATGACTTCCATTAAATCATTCCCTTTCTGTCGCCCTGCCAGTCCTCCCAGGGCACAATTTCGCCCGCTTTCAGGGACTTGGGCACGTCAATAAGCCGCTGGTTGGAGGAGCCCCGGAACCGGAGGTTCAGGTCTTTCTTCGTCTCGATAAACGGTCCGTCCACCAGAACGTCCAGATAGCTTAAATACTCGGAGCAGTCCCCCAGCCGTCCGGACAGGATGTCCCTGTCGAACAGGTAGCCGGAGAAGGCCCAGATGGTTTTCTCCGGCAGCTCCTGACGAACTCTGCGCAGCAGATGCACCACAGCCCCCTGATTCTGGGGTTCGAAGGGTTCGCCCCCCAGCAGGGTCAGGCCTCGGATATAAGAAGGCCGCAGCAGCTTCAGGATGGTATCCTCCGTTTCCTCGGTAAACGGCTTTCCGTAGGCAAAGTCCCAGGCCACCGCATTAAAGCAGCCGGGGCAGTGGTGGGTACAGCCGGAGACAAACAGGCTGACCCGAACCCCGGGGCCGTTGGCAATATCACAATTCTTAATGGTCGCGTAATTCATGTCTAAAATCTCCTATCCCGCGCAAGGAAGCGCGGCAGTCATTCGCCTGACAGTATACCACAGCTTTCCCGAAAAAGCTACCGGAAATCCGCACGCAACTTCCATATTGCTTTTCCCGTGGTCATCAGGTATAATACCTCTGAATAAAGTTTTCAGGAGGTTTTTCTTATGGATATGGAAACCAATCTGCCCGAGGAAGAGGAAACCAGCATTCTGACCCTGACCGATGAGAACGGACAGGACGTGGACTTTGAGTACCTGGACTGCATCGAGTACCAGGGCACGGAGTATCTGGTGCTGATGCCCGAGGGCGAGGACGAGATCGTCATTATGGAGGTTGAGCCTGTAGACGAGGAGAACGAGAACTATCTGGCGGTGGAAGACGAGGCCATTCTGGACGCGGTCTACGCCATCTTCAAGGAGAAGTTCAAGGATATCCTAACGTTTGAAGACTGAGGCGGCAGTGCCGGTCCGCAAGGCGGACAGCGATTGCGTTACGAACGCAGGCAGTCATCTTTCCACCATTGGGCCTGCTCGGTATCCTTTCTGCCGTAGGGGGCGGCGTCCCCGACGCCCCGCAGCAGTGCGGCTTCCAGTGCGTTACGAACGCAGGCAGTCATCTTTCCACCATTGGGCCTGCTCGGTATCCTTTCTGCCGTAGGGGGCGGCGTCCCCGACGCCCCGCAGCAGTGCGGCTTCCAGTGCGTTACAAACACAGGCACGAATCTTTCTACCATTGGGCCTGCTCGGTATCCTTTCTGCCGTAGGGGGCGGCGTCCTCGACGCCCCGCTGGGAAGGATTCGACCTGCGGCAGCGGGACGTCCGGGAGGCCGTCCCCTACGGCATAAAAAGAACAATCATTGTCCCATAGGCCTGTCGCTGCGAAAGCAGCGGCAGGTTCTTTGCATAGCCTGAATTGACTTTAGCGAAGAGATGTGCTAAACTGTAAAGAAAAGCTCAGGAGGGATCGCCCATGACTCCCATGGAAGAACAGGTGGAATCCATCGTTGACAGCATTCTGGAGGATTACCGCCACAGCCGGGCCATCGACAAGATGGACCACTTCTGCCACCCGGATAAAGAAATCATCATCGACATGATCGGCAAGCTTATGCGCATCGTCTACCCCGGCTCCGCCCGGGACAAAACCTACCGCATCTACAATATGCGCCACAATCTGTCCATGCTCATTGAGGACGTGATGTACAATCTCAACAAGCAGCTGACGCTGGTCTACAAAAGCGGGCTGGGAGAGGCCGCCGCAGCCGAAAAGGCTCAGGAGCTGAGCGTGGAATTCTTCCGTGCCATCCCGGGGGTCCGGGCTGTGGTCCAGACCGATGTGGAGGCCTTCTTTGACGGGGACCCTGCCGCCTTCAGCGTGGACGAGATCATCTTCTGCTACCCCGGGCTGTTTGCCGTCACCGTCTACCGGCTGGCCCATGTGCTGTATACGCTGGGGGTGCCCCTGATTCCGCGAATCATGACCGAGCACGCCCACAGCGTCACCGGCATTGACATCAACCCCGGCGCCACCATCGGAAGCTACTTCTTCATCGACCACGGCACCGGTATCGTCGTGGGTGAGACCACCGTCATCGGCGACCATGTGAAGGTCTATCAGGGCGTGACCCTGGGCGCTCTCACCACCCGGGGCGGCCAGAACCTCCGGGGCAAGAAGCGCCACCCCACCATTGAGGACAACGTGACCATCTACGCCGGCGCGTCCATTTTGGGCGGCGGCACGGTCATCGGCCGGGACAGCGTCATCGGCTCCAATGTGTTCATCACCCAGTCCATTCCCCCCTGCACCACGGTGAGCGTCAAAAGTCAGGAGCTGCAATATAAGCCCAGAAACTGCGAGGGCAACTGCCGCACCTGCACCAAGCCCGAGCCCTTCTGGGAGGGGCAGGTTAAGAGCGAAGAATAAATCGCATAAAAGAGTGAGGCGTGTGTATCCACGCCTCACTGTTTATTTCTTCCTCCGGAACCGCCGGACAATTCCCGCGCACTTGCGGGCTGTCTGCACAAATGCGAAGGCCGCGAAGGGGATCAGACAGAACACATAGGGATAGACATACTGACTCTTGGTCTCCCAGATGAAATGGAACAGCGCGCCGCCGATGAGGTAGAGGTAAAACAGCTCCCAGTCCCGATTTTTCCTATGAAATACCAGCAAAAACACGGACGCAAACAGCCAAATGGGTAGGACCACACATTTGCACACCAGATTCAGGAGCTTATCCGCAATTCCTTCCTGGTAGATGGACCTCAGCAAACGGGTATGGACATATTGTTCCATTCTTTCCATTGGCCCGCTCCAGATAGATTGAAACTGGGAGTCGCACCAAGTTGACACCAGTTTCTTACCATAGAAGCGGAACGCTCTGGCAGGGTTCTCTATTGTATCCTTCAGATTCTCCGCTACCTTCTGCCAGCCGATTTTCGCTGCGGCTTCCCGGTCGTAATCGCAGGATTTCAGCGTATCTATCGTATACCTATTATACCATCCCGGGCCTCGTACCTGATTATTGTCCAAATCCGTTCCCATGGCGATAAACAGGCTGCTCGGCATCGAATCATGCAGGTTCTGTCCGGTTTTTGCCTCGACTGCACTCAGCAATTGTTGATTGATTACCATCGTACACAGGACGGTCAGGCAGACTGCAGTGAGAAAACGTCCCTTCCTCTCCTTCTCCAGTGCCCGTAGGAAGAGAAAAATCACCAGTGCAATCATGCCAATCAGGTTGTTCTTCCGCAGAATCACCGCCGCGCCGCAGCTGAGCGCAGTCACCAGCATCCGACGCCAGCTTCCTGTCCTGGAAAAACGCAGACCATTATAAAATGCCAGCAGCATGAAAAACAATCCCGGTATCGTTCCATAAACGAACAGAATAAAGAAAAACTGGGGAAGAAACGCGAAAGACAGTCCCATGGTCACCAGGTTGACTGGTCTGGACTGAAAGACCGTATCCGCAATTTGCCAGATCAAGTACTGGATTCCCAGAACAAAGCAGAAATTCGCCAGAAATGGGGTGACGCCGTTCTTGCCGAAGCGATAGACCAGTGCGTCATACAGCATCAGCCCGGTCTGATAGGGATAGTAGCCCATATAATGGTCCGGTGCCATTTTGTCATAGTTACCGTCCAGGAAGTCTAGCGCCGCCAGGTGCACTAACTTGGCATCATCGCGGAGTGTGGTATCCACATTCAGAATCAGATACAGGGCCATAACCGTGTAAATCGCCGTCCAGATCAGAAAGCACTTCTTCTCTGGGATCTGAAGCTTTTGAGGGAGCAGTCCAGCCACGACAACGGCCACGGCAGTCAGAACAAGGATCGCCGCACTGCGCAGGAGGCTTACCTGAACCGTCACCACTTCTTTCTGAGAAATATGTGTCCGGAAGCAAATATTCAGCAAAAGCAGGCCCGCGCAAATCCCGCAGGCAATCACCAGCAGCCCACCATTACACAGTCGGGAAATCCAGCTCCGTTTCCGCAGATCAGGCATTCTCCGCATCCTCCGCCAGACGCTTCGCCAGCCGGCAGGTGACCTCCGCGCAGCGGTGGGCCGCAATGCGCTCGAAGGTGGGATAGTCCATCTGGGCGTCACCGTCCGCCTTGTCGGAGATGGCCCGCAGAATCACGAAGGGCACGCCGTTGCGGTAGGCCGTCTGGGCGATGGCCGCGCCCTCCATCTCCGTGCACAGGCCCTGGGTGGAGGCGATGATGGCGTCCTTCACGCTTTTTTCCGCCACGAATCTGTCGCCGCTGGCAATCCGGCCCATGCGGGTGTGGCCGGGGTTCACGGCCTCCGCCGCGGCAAAGGCATAGGCAGCCAGCGTCTCGTCCGCCGGAAACGCGGTCACATCCATGCCGGGCACCCGGCCAAAGGGATAGCCGAAGGCAACGCAGTCAAAATCGTGATACATGGCGTCCACGCTCACCACCAGATCGCCGATGTCAAGCTGGGCGCACAGGGAGCCCGCGATGCCCGTGTTCACCAGATGGGTCACATGAAAGCAGCTGCGCAGAATCTGGGCGCACAGGGCCGCGTTGACCTTGCCCACGCCGCACTGGACCACCACCGCAGGCAGCCCTTCCAGGGTTCCCTCATAGAATTCGCTGCCCGCCACTGTGCGGGCGGTTTTGTTTTCCATCCGGCCCAGCAGGATCTCCACTTCCACCTGCATGGCACCGATAATGCCCAGTTTTGTCATATTCAAACTATCTCCTTTTCCGTAGGGCGGGGTCATGACTCCGCCCTACAAATGCGTTATTCCGGATAAACCAGCCGGGTTTCGTCAATGTTTTCCAGCAATTCGGCGTACTTCGCGCCCCAGTAGTTGGCCATGGGCAGATTCATGTCCAGGTAGTTGCCGCAGTCTTTGGCGCAAGCCCCGGGAACCTCCCCCCGATAGTCCCGGATGAAACGGAAGCAGTCCCGTACCAGAGGAACAATTTCTTTGGATTCATAATCCCCCGAGAGCAGCAGGTAAAAGCCCGTCCGGCAGCCCATGGGGCCGAAGTACAGCACCTTGTCCTTCCAGTTCGGCTCATTGCGCAGATAGGTGGCCCCCAGATGCTCGATGGTGTGGACCTCGGCGGTGTTCATGACCGGCTCTTCGTTGGGACTCGTCAGCCGCAGGTCAAAGGTGGTGACGGTTTGCGCCCCCACACGGTCCTTCCGGGACACATACAGACCGGGCCGGAGCTTGATGTGGTCAATGGTAAAGCTGGTGATTTTCTCCATAATATCCTTCCTTTTCGGCGCAGACCGCCTGTTTTCGAAATCATAGCACAGTTTTCCCCGGTTTGCAAGTTTGCTGTGGGAGCCAGCCCCGGCAGGGCTGGTTTTTTTTGCATTTGTGCCAAATGTTCTTGCTTTTTTCATCTGTCGATGGTAGAATAGGGGTAACTACACCATGAAGGTAGGGATGCACCAATGGCAAAGAAAGATTTTGACATCGATTTCGATTTCGATGAAGCTTACGGCTTTGACGCCAAGTCCTTCGCGGGCGATGAGGCGTATGACGATAATCTGAATATGGACGAATTTTCCGATGAGGAGCTGGGCCTGTCCCCCAAGGACAAGCAGTCCCGGGAGGAGGACTTTGATCTGGACGGCAGTCTGGACGATTTTCTGAACATGGGCGAGGAAGAGGCGCCTGAGGCGGAGCAGAGCTGGCAGGAGCCGGAGCAGGACAGCGCGGAGGTTCAGGAGCCGGAGGATACGGAGCCTGAGCAGTACGAGGGCGAGGAAGACTATGGCGAGGAGCCCGCGTACGACGAGGAAACGCCCGCCGAGTTCGAGGACGGGTACGAGGAAGCCTATGACGAGGAGGCCGAAGACGAGGCCCCCCGGAAGGAGAAAAAGCCCCGCAAACCCATAAAAATGCCGAAAATGCCCAAGCTTCCCAAGCTGAAAACCCCCAATATTTTTACCAGATTCTTCGACCTTTACTTTGGCCCCGTGCTCCACAAGGAGCAGCGGGAGGAAC
>JALFXH010000124.1 GCA_022786965.1 Clostridiales bacterium | reverse complement strand
AAATACACGCGCAAGTACAACTTTTGCGCGCGATATGATCTCCTGCAGTTCTTCTGACTTGTACCTCAAACGATTGCTGCCGCTGCCTTCTCAGGTTTCCCCAATGACCGGCTTCCGCCGACGCGGTCAGAATCTCGATACTTACAGCACCGTTGTGTGCGGGGACTTGCACCCCATTCTCTTTTCAGCTTTCCAACCGGCTTGCGCATTGGAAAGCACAGGACATGTTTGTTATGCATCTTGTTGTTAAAAATATTATCATATCATGACCCTTTTGTCAATATGGAGTAGTCCCTCTCGGTACCGGTATGGCGGTACTGAGAGGGACTGTATCAGTTGATATCCAGATCCGCAGTGACCTGATAGTAGTCACAGGCGTGGGCAGTGTAACCCGTGACATTTGCCTTGGAGATCATGTTCATCTGCAGGAAGGAGCAGAAAACATAGGCGTTATCATCGAGAATTGCCTGCTGTAAGCGTACAGCCAGCTCCCCCCGCCTGGCGGTGTCGAACTCGGTGGACAGCTCTTCAATCATTGCGCTGACTTCCTCGTTCTCATAAGCGCCAAAGTTGTAGCTCATGCCGGGCAGACAGCTGGTGGTGAAGAAATACTGGGGATCGCCGGAGGGGGCGGTGACCAGCGCGGAGGCGTAGATGTCCCAGCTGGTCATATCCTTCAGGAACTCCCGGCGGTTGGCGGTGCAGTTAATGTCCACATCCATGCCAATCTCTTTCAGGGATGCCTGTGCGGACTCGGCAAGCAGGGGCAGCTCCTGACGGCTGGGATAGGTGAGCCAGCGAATGGTCAGCTTGGTGCCGTTCTTTTCCCGGATGCCGTCGCCATCGGTGTCCACCCATCCGGCAGCTTCCAGAACTGCCTTGGCGCCTTCGGGATCATAGGTTTCTGTGGTGACCTTCTCGCCGCCGAAGGTGGAGAATCCGTTGGGGAAGGCACCGTTTCCGGGAACACCGTGACCATCCAGCAAAGTGGCTACAAAGCCTTCCTTGTTGATTCCCATTGCGATGGCTTTCCGCACGGCGGCATCCTGAATGATTGGGCTGGTCATGTTCATGGACGCAAAGAAGGCGCGGGAGGTCTGGATGGATGAGAACTGATACTCACCGTTTTCAAAGTTGGGATATGCTTCGTAAGCCATGCCATAGGCGGCATCAATGTCGCCTGCCTGCAAGGCGGCGGACAGGGTATCTCCATTAGAGAGGGTACGGATGGTCAGTTCATCGATCTTGGGAGTGCCGTTCCAGTAGTTTTCGTTCTTGGTCAAGGTCAGGTGGTCGTCGGTGACCATGTCCACCACCACATAGGGACCGGTGCCGGAAACGATGCCGGTATCAAAGTCGCTGGCGTCCACATCGATGATGCAGCCGTAGGGATCGCCCAGATAGTTCATCAGGGCGGGGTTGGGTTCGCTGGTGGTAATGGTCAGCACCTGACCGTCCGCCTGAACGTCAACAATCTTGGTATCGCTGGGGGCACGGTCATGGACTTCCAGCAGGTGGTCAAGGCACTGCTTCACAGCCGCGCCGTCCATCTTCCGACCGCTGGAGAAGGTGACGTTGTCCTGCAGGGTGATGGTCCAGGTGCAAGCCCCATCATTTTCCCAGGACTTTGCCAGCCAGGGTTCCAGTTCCATGGTGTCGGTGTAATGCACCAGCGTCTCGCCGATGCCGTAGCGGATGCAGGCCCAGCCGTTGTAGGTGCGGTGGGGGTCAACGGTTTCCTCCCAGTTCTCTGAGTTGAAGGTGGTGTCGCCGATGGTCATAACCTTCTTGGCGGCGGGGGCGCTGCTGCTGTCAGCGGCGGGAGCCTTCGTGACTTCTGGAGCGTTACCGCTGCCGCAGCCTGCCAGCAACGAAATTGCAAGGAACGCAGCCAGAATCAGGGAAAGTGCTGTTTTCATTTCAGTCAGTCCTTTCATCTTTATAGAACGCTGTCAATTAAGCGTTGTGTATAAGCATTCTGCGGATGCCCGATGACTGCATCGGGGGTGCCTTGCTCCACGATGCTGCCGTGGTACATGACCACCACCCGGTCGCAGAACTGCTGCACCAGGGAAATATCGTGACAAATGAACAGAATCGACAGGTTGTCCCCCTGCTGAGAGCGCAGCGCATTCAGTAGGTTCAGAATCTCCTTCTGCACCGTCACGTCCAGCGCGGAGGTTGCCTCATCGCAGATGAGAAGCTTTGGCTTCACGGCAAGAGCACGGGCGATTGCCGCCCGCTGGCACTGTCCGCCGCTGACCTGATGGGGGTAGCGGTCGGCAAATTCAGCGGGCAACCCACAGGCTTCCAGCAGCCGTTTGACTTCTGAACGTGCTTCCTTTTTGGGCATCCCAGCGTTTCGCAGGCTTTCACCAATGCTGTCACCCAAGGTGCGCCGGGGGTCAAAGGAGTCCGTGGGTGTCTGGAAAACCATCTGCATTTTCCGGTAGACTCTGCGTAGTTCGTTCCCTTTCAGGTGGGTAATATCTTCGCCATCCAGAAGAATTTTTCCGTCGGTGGCATCCACCAGCCGGGTGATCAGATTCACGGCGGTGGTTTTGCCGCTGCCGCTTTCCCCGATAATGCCCAGGCACTCACCGGGGTTCAGGGAAAAGTGGATGCCGTTTACGGCGGTGAAATCATCCTGCCCGCTGCGGGAGAAGACCTTTGTTAAGTTTTCAACTTTCAAAATCGGCTCCATCTCACGCCCTCCTTAGCCTCGGCACTGCGGACAGCAGGGCGCGGGTATAGTCTGCCTGGGGATGGGTCAGCACCTGCTGGGTCTGCCCGTACTCCACGGTTTCGCCGTCTTTCAGCACCAGCACCTTGTCCGCCATGGCTCCAATCACGCCAATGTTATGGGCAACCAGGACGATGGACGTGCCGAAGGTCTTACGCACCAGCAGCATTTCCTCCACCACCTGCTTCTGAACGGAAACATCCAGCGCGGAGGTGGGTTCATCGGCAAAGAGGACACTGGGATTTAAGAGCATTGCCGCCGCGATTCCTACACGCTGCTGCATTCCCCCGGACAGCTCAAAGGGATAGCTGCCAAGAACCCGCTTTCCATCCTCAAAGCCCAGCTTGTCCAGAAGTTCCAAGGCCCGGTCTAGAAATTCCGCTTTGGAAGTTTTCTCGTGCTCGGTCATGGTTTCATATAATTGTGCTTCAATGGTTCGGATGGGGCAGAAGGAGCTGCCCGCGCTCTGGAAGATCATACCCAGCGACCGTCCGTTCAGCTTTTGCAGCTCCTTTGGGGACAGGTCGGGAAGGTTCTTATCTTTATACCAGATATCTCCCCGGGTGACCATTCCGGCACTTCCCAGCAAACCCATAGCCGCTTTGATCAGGGTGGACTTTCCGCATCCGCTTTCGCCCACGATGCCCAGAATCTCTCCCGGCTCCACGGTAAAGCTCACATCTTTTACCGCAAGGAAGCCGTTGTAGGCAATATCCACATGGTCATATCGTAAAATTTTCTCCATATGGTTACCTCCCTCGGCTTTTGGGGTCCGCATAGTCCCGAATGGTGTCGCCCAGAAGATTGAAGATCATAACAGAAATAAATATTGCGATGCCCGGGGAGAAGGTGATCCACGGCGAGGTGGTCATCAGGCTCCGGGTGTCGCTCATCATGCTGCCCCATTCAGCAATGGGCGGCTTCGCGCCCAGTCCCAGGAAGCTCAGCGCCGCCAGCTCCATCATCATGGTGCCGATGTCCAGCATGGAAGTCACCAGGATGGGGCCGATGATGTTGGGCAGAATGTGCACAAAGATGATCTTGACGGTGGAGCTTCCGGAGAGCTTCGCCGCCTTCATCCATGCGGTTTCCTTCTGGGCCAGGGTCTGGCTCCGGGCGATTCGGGCGTATTTGGGCCAGGAAATCGCCGCCAGCGCAATGATGGCGTTTTGCAGTCCGCCGCCTAAGCAGCCGGCAACTGCCAGGGCGAACACCAGACCGGGAAAGGCAAGGAACATATCGGAAATGCGCATGAGCACCGTGTCCAATGCTTTTCCGTTCCAGCCGCAGATCACGCCGATGGCGGTTCCCAGCACAGTGATGATGGCTACCAGCAGAAGCGTTGAGAAGATACTGGCCCGGCTGCCTACGATGACCCGGGACAGCATATCCCTGCCGTAGCGGTCGGTGCCCAGAAGATGCTCGCTGCTGGGGGCCTGCTTGGCAACGCTCAAATCCTGCAAATAGGGGTCATAAGGAGTCAGATGCTCTGAGAAAATGGAGCAGACGATAAGCAGTACCGCCAGGACGCCGAAGATAATCAGTCGTATTTTTACACTGTCCTTTCTGATTTTCTGCTTTCGAGTGGTAATTTCATTCACCCTTCATCACCCCCAGTCGGATTCTCGGGTCAAGGGCGTGGTAGAGAAGATCGGTAATAAGGTTTACCATCACATAGATAATCGCCATCCAGACCACATAGGCCTGAATCATGGGATAGTCCCGCATGGTGATGGCATCCACCGCCAGCTTCCCCACGCCGTCCCACATGAAAATGCTCTCGATGATGGCCGTGCCGCCCAGCAGATTTCCGATGGACAGTGCAAGCAACGTGATGATGGTGAGCATGGAGGATTTCAGGACGCTTTTCCAGAGAACCACAGAACTGTGGACACCTCTTGCCTTTGCGCCGATCACATAGTCCTTGTTCAGTTCCTCCAGCACCGTTGCCCGCACCTGCCGCATATACTTGGCGGACATGGCAATGGCCAGGGTCAAGGTGGGAAGCATGGCGGTCTGAATACTCAGCCCTTTGGAAATCACGGGAAGCCATTTCAGCTTGATGGAGAAAACCTGCATGAGGAGCAGTGCTACAAAGAAGTTTGGCAAGCTATTGCCCACGAAGCTGAAAAAACGCAGGAAGTAATCCGTAAACCGATCATGCCGCACCGCCGCCAGAACCCCCAGCGGGATGGAAATGACCACCGTCAGTCCAATGGACAGGGCGGTGAGCAGCAGGGTTGACGGGAGCTTGGAAAGAAAGGTGGGGAACACCGCTTTCCCGGAAACGTAGCTGACGCCCATATCGCCCCGGAGCATGCCACCCACCCAGGCAAGGTACTGGGTGAGGAAGGGCTTATCAAGTCCCAGTTCGGCTCGTTTCGCCTCGATAATCTCCTGTGCCACCGCGCCTTTATCGCCGTAAAGCTCGGTAACGGCGTCACTGCCAGCAATCCGCATCATGGCGAAGGAAAGGAAGGTGATGCCGATGAGGACGGGAATCAGTTGTAGGAATCTGTGTAAAACGTATTTTTTCAAACAGCAACACCCACTTTCAGACCTTCTACCAGGAACATGGGCGTGGAGGCGTTGTTGATCCGTTCTTCCCTTGTCCAGACCTGTTTCCAGACCTCCGTATCGGCATTTGCCTGCATTCCCAGCCTGCGAAGCACGTCCAGATCCCACGCCGGGCGGTGTCGGGCGGACAGCGGGGCTTGCCGGGCTATTCGCTCCATTGCATTCACGTCGGTTCCGGCTGTTTCGTCCCGGACATCCGACGACTGGAGATTTTCTCTATCCTGTGCGTGACCCAGCTGTGCTTCCTCGTCCCAGAGGTAGCGATACCAGTTGGCATCAAAGTTCAGGAGCATTCCACCAGGGGTCAGTACCCGCATCCACTGGGCGTAGGCTTTCTCCGGGTTGGGAAGATTCCACGTCACATTCCGGGTCACCAGCACATCAAAGGAAGCGGTTTCGAAGGTCAGTTCCTCCGCGTTCATCTGCTGGAAGTCGATCTTCCTCGCAAGGAAACCTGCGTTTCTTCTGGCTTCTTCCAGCATGGACGCGGTATAGTCCACAGCAGTCACCTGATAGCCCAGCTCCGCCAGAATGATGGCAAAAAAACCCGGGCCGGTGCCCACGTCCAGCACCCGAATCTGGGAAGGCTTCTTCCCCGGGAACCGGGCGGTGATACGCCGGGAGATAAGCCTTCGCCAGACGGTTTTCTGACTGGATGCCAGCTCCTCCTGATTGACCCCGGAATAGCCGGATGCCCGGTTTGTCCAGTAGCGGATGTTTTCTTCTTCGTAACTTGCAAACTGTTTCATAATCGTAACCTCAAATATCGGAGTTATGAAAAACGCCCCGCTACTTCCCCATAGCGCGGCGTTTTTCATGGATTAGGTAGGAAAAATGAGTGTATCTGTTTGGTTCATCAGCATTTTAACACGTTATTGATTGCCATGGAAGCCCCCCAGGGGGATTGCGTATCTTCGTTTATCCCCATCCCCGGCAGGAGGATTTTTTGTAGGATATATACAAAATATCATACGCAAACCCCGGATTCCGGGAGCCTGAAACGGAAACACGTAGCTGGATTCTGTGCGTTTTCTACAAAAATATGTTTTTTCTGCCATCGATCCCACCAATGCTTCATTGATTGGCTTCCATGCATAAATGATCAGAGGCACCTGTGTGGCACCTCCGATTGTTTTGTCATTCAAGAAGCCTCTGATCATTTCTTAGCGAAGATGCCGAACATGGGAGCGGTGGTTAAGTCCAGTTCGCCCAGTAGCCGTTGACCAACCTGCGTATCCGTTTGGCAGCTTTGAAAGCCCACACGGGTCAATACCTGTTCGTCCCATTTTGGGCGCGCCTGCCCTATGTCCATAGACAGGGTAATCGCGTCGTTCTCCTGTTGCAGTGCATCCGTCATGCCCACATGACCATAGGGGCTGTCAGGGGCTACTTTACAGTTCTGTATACTATGGCTACGCACATGGAGAGCGTATTCCGCGTCGAAATTCAGAAGCATTCCACCGGGTTTCAGTACCCGGAACCATTCGGCATAAGCCCGCTCCGGGTCCGGCAGCGTCCACGTCAGATTCCGGCTGATCACCACATCGAAAGAATCCTCTGGGTAATCCAGATTTTGGGCGTCCATCTCCCGGAAAGATATCTCGAGACTTCGCTGCTTCGCCAGAATCCGGGCTTCCTCCAGCATGGCGGGGGTCAGGTCGATGCCCTCCACCCGGTGTCCCTGCTGCGCCAGCAGCACCGCGAAGAATCCGGTGCCTGTACCTACATCCAGAATGTTCAGACTTCTCCCCTTCGGCAGGAACTTCTCAATCTCCCGAAGCCATCTTTGTCCCATCTCGTTTTCCAATTCATTTTTTCGCACGGTTCCAAAATCATGGGAACGCTGCGTCCAATAGTCCCTGACGCGCTGGTTCATTTCCATTTTCCTACATCCTTTGACAGTGGAACACCACACCCTTTGTCAGAGAGTGTGGTGCTCCGCTTGTGGTATTCTTAATAAGCTGGCAGGGTCAGTATAGCAGATCCTGCCCTGTTTCGGAAGCCCCCCGGGGG
>JALFXH010000115.1 GCA_022786965.1 Clostridiales bacterium | reverse complement strand
GGTGCACCCCTCAGCTTCGCTACGCTCAGCAGCTCCCCTCCCGGGGAGCCTTGGGCAGCCGATATGCACATAACATTTTGAGGAAACCACGATGATTTTTTCCAGCATTCCATTCCTGTACTATTTTCTGCCGGCGGTGCTGGCGGTGTACTTTCTCATCCCCCGGCAGGGGAAAAACGCGGTTCTGCTTTTAGCCAGCTTTTTTTTCTACGGCTGGGGGGAGCCGAAGCTGTTGTGGCTGATGGTATTTACCATCGGGGTATTCTACCTCTGCGGCCTTGCCATGGGGCGCAGCGAAACCCATAAACGGGCGTGGCTGATTGTTTCCGCCTGCGTAGGCGTGGGATTGCTGGGCTTGTTCAAATACGCTGACTTTTTTATCACCAGCGTCAACACCGCAACAGGTCTGAGCCTGCCGCTTTTGAAGCTGGCCCTGCCGGTGGGCATCAGCTTTTACACCTTCCAGTGCCTGAGCTATGTCGTGGACGTGTACCGGGGAACGGTGCCGCCTCAGACAAATCCCATTTCCTTCGGGGCCTACGTCGCCCTGTTCCCCCAGCTCATTGCCGGCCCTATCGTCCGCTATCAAGCTGTGGCCCGGGAACTGGACAGCCGGGAGCACAGCTGGGAAAACGCAGGTCTTGGTCTGCGGCGGTTTGTGGTGGGCCTTTCCAAAAAGGTAATTCTGGCGGACAATCTGGCCATGCTGGTAAAACTCTATCGGGAGAGCGCCGAGCCTTCCGTGGCGTTCGCGTGGCTGTACGCCGTGGCCTTTACGCTGAATATTTATTTTGACTTTTCTGGGTATTCCGACATGGCTATCGGCCTGGGACGGATGTTTGGCTTTCATTTCCCGGAAAATTTCAATTATCCTTACCTATCGGGAAGCGTCACAGAATTCTGGCGGCGGTGGCATATTTCCCTTGGCAGCTGGTTCCGGGACTATGTGTATATCCCCCTGGGCGGCAACCGGGTGAGCCGAGTTAAATGGGTGCGCAATATTGTCCTTGTGTGGATGCTCACGGGCCTGTGGCACGGGGCGGCCTGGAATTTTGTGCTGTGGGGGCTGCTGTTCGCTGCGCTGCTGCTGATGGAAAAAGCCCTGCCTGGACTGCGAAAGCTGCCCAATATCCTGCGCCACAGCTATGTGCTGCTGGCGGTAATGCTGAGCTTTGTCCTGTTCAACGCCGACACCCTTTCCCAGGCGGGCAGCGATTTTGCCGCCCTGTTTGGCTTCGGCGGACTGCCGCTGTTTACGAAGGAAACCGGGTACTATCTGCGCAGCTACGCCCCCTTGCTGATTGCAACGTGTATTGGGGCCACGCCGCTGATCAAAAAAGTCGCCGGAAAGCTGGGGGAGAACCATCTGGTTCAGACGCTGGAACCCCTTGTCTGGCTGGGGCTGCTGCTCGTCTGCACCGCCTATCTGGTGGATGGCTCCTTCAGCCCCTTCCTGTATTTCCGATTCTGAGGTGGCCCTATGAAAAAACATCAGACGATTTGTGTTCTGACCCTCTGGGGGGCGCTGGCCCTCTGGGCATGGTTCATTCCGAGTAAGCAGATTTCAGAGGCGGAACGCCGCCCATTGGCCCAGAAACCGGCCTTTTCCGAGAAATTTCAGACGGAATTTGAATCCTACTGCTTAGACCAGTTCCCGATGCGGGATGGTTTCCGAACCCTCAAATCCCTGTTTCACACCGGGGTACTGGGCCAGAAGGATAATAACGGCATCTATCTGGCAGACGGCACTGCCGTGAAGCAGGAGTATCCCCTGAACCGGGAGTCCGTGAATCACGCAATTGGTCGCTTTCAGCGGATTTATGAACAATATCTGGCAGGAAGCCGGTGCTTTTACGCAATTGTCCCGGATAAGGGCTTTTATCTGGGGGAAGACAGCGGACATTTGACCATGGACTATGACGCGCTCTACGCCCAGATGGCGGAGGGCCTGTCCTGGGCACAGGAAATCGACCTGCGCCCCACCTTGACGGGGCAGGACTACTACCGCACCGACACCCACTGGCGGCAGGAAAAGCTTCTTCCCGCCGCGGCGGCACTGTGCGAGGGGCTGGGTGTTGCCCCGCCCAGGGCGGAGGACTTTGCGGCGGCTGCCCTGGAACGGCCCTTCTACGGTGTGTACTACGGTCAGGCGGCGCTGCCCATGGAGCCGGATACGCTGTTTCTCATGGAAAGTGAACTGATGTCCCAGTGCTCCGTCTATGACTACGAGACGGGAAAAACCGGCAGCATATACGACATGACCAAATTGGACAGCCGGGATTTGTACGATGTGTACCTGTCCGGGGCCAAAGCCCTGCTGACCATCGAAAATCCCAACGCCGGGACAGACCGGGAGCTGATTGTATTCCGGGACTCCTTTGGCAGTTCGATTGTACCGCTGCTTCTGTCCGATTACGCGAGAGTAACGCTGGTGGATATCCGTTACGTTCAGACGGAGCTGCTGGGGCAGTTCCTGGACTTTCACGGGCAGGATGTACTGTTGCTATACAGTACGTTGGTGCTGAACAGCAGCGCGGCGCTGAAATAGAAAATGCCATCCCCAGACGGGGATGGCACATTTTTACGTTTCTGCCAGACATTCGTCCAGCTTTTCCTGAATCCGCTGTTTCACCAGCGCGGCTACCTCGGCGGGCTTCATTCCCGCGTAGTCCTCCGCGGTGATGGGCTTCAGGTAGTGCACCTGCACGGATACCGGCTTGCTGCCGGGCTGATCCAGTACCTTGAAGCAGTCCACCAGGGCGATGGGCACGATGGGACAGCCGGACTTGGTGGCGCAGCGGAAGCTGCCGCCGTGGAATTCCAGCATTTCATTGCCCTTGCGGCTGCGGGTGCCCTCGGGGAAGATCAGGTAGGCCCGGCCGGCCTTGACCTCCGCGGTGACGTTCTGAATCACCGTCAGGGACTGGCGCACATCCTCCCGGTCCATGGCAAAGGACTTGGTGCACAGGGCGATCTGGTGCAGGAAGGGAATGTTATACAGCTCCTTTTTCAGCACCGCGCCGATGGGCCGATCGCAGGTGGCGGCGATGGCCAGCACGTCGAACATTCCCTGATGGTTGGCGTACAGCATAAAACCGCCCTCCGGGGGGATATTCTCCTGCCCGGTGACCAGCAAATCCACATTGCCGCCGGTGACGGCGTGCCGCAGAATATACTGAATGTGCCGGTATTTCTCAATTTCCGGGTAGTTGTCGGTGTGGTTTGCGTATTTGCAGAGCTTGAACCATGCGCCGGGTACCATCCCCAGATTTTTCAGCACCATGGTAACGATTCGATTCATAGGGGGTTCCTTTCCGGCGGGGACGCCGCCTGCTTGCTGAAAGCTATCATACCATGCTTATGGCGGAAATTCAAACAATTTTTCCGACTGCTCACGAATTGTGCCGGGGGACGAATACCATCCGGGACCAAAAAGGATAGACGTGTCGAGGGGAATCAAACACTGATCGGCGTGGAGGGAGAAGCGCATTGCCGGAGAGAATGCCTGTGGGCCGCTGCGGGATGTGGACATCGCCGGGGATACCTTCTGTATGGCTTCGGGCCTGCCGTTTTTCGATACTGCGCGCAAAAACGGGACGCAAGCTACACCACCTGAAAAATGTAGAATTTCAGGTAATCCGTCTCCGGCACGTTCCAGAGGATGGGATGGTCGGGGGACTGCTGCCGGGCTTCAATCTGCCGCAGCTCCACCCCCGCGTCCAGCGCTGCGGAGCGGAGCATCTTCACGAACAGCTCCGAGGGCATGAAGTGGCTGCAGGATGCCGTGGCGAAGTAGCCGCCCCGGGGCAGCAGCTTCAGCGCCCGGAGGTTAATCTCCTTGTAGCCCCGCTGGGCGCTGCCCACGGTCTTCCGGGATTTGGTAAAGGCCGGGGGATCAAGGATGATGAAGTCGTAGGGCGCTTTTCCCTTTGTGATAAGCTCCGGCAGCAGATCGAATACATCCGCCACCACGAAATCCATCCGGTCTGTCAGGCCGTTTCGCTCCGCGTTGGCCTTTGCCATCTCAATGGCCGAGGCGGAGATGTCCACGGCGGTGACGTGCTCCGCCCCGCCCATGGCGGCGTTCAGGGCAAAGGAACCGGTGTGGGTGAAGCAGTCCAGAACCCGCTTGCCCTTGGCGAGCCTCGCAATGGCAAGACGGTTGTACTTCTGATCCAGGAAAAATCCGGTTTTCTGCCCGTTTTCCACATCAACCCGATAGAAAATGCCGTTTTCGCAGATTTCTGTTACGGTGCTGTCCGGGGGTGTTTCGCCGGGGAGAGAATACCAGCCCTTGTTCTGGGGCAGGCCCTCCAGCTCCCGGATGGCCACGTCATTGCGCTCGTAAATGCCCCGGATCTCCTGACCGTCAGCCCGGAGAACCCTGACAAGCAGCGGGAAGACCACATCCTTGATGTTCTCCATGCCCACGGACAGGGTCTGGGTCACAAGAATATCGGAAAACCGGTCAACTGTCAGTCCGGGGAAGCCGTCGGCCTCGCCGAAAATAAGGCGGCAGCAGGAAATATCGCCGCCCATGACGGTTTTCCGGTAGTCCCAGGCGTACTGAATCCGCCGCTGCCAGAAGCTTTCGTCGAAGCGGTCGTTGGCGTTGCGGGAAATCAGCCGCAGGCGGATTTTGCTGTGGCGGCTCACAAAGCCGGTGCCGAGGTATTTGCCCTTTTCGCTGACCGCATCGGCCAACGCACCGTTTTCACAGTCTCCCTCTTCACGGACAACCTCGCCCTCGTAAATCCAGGGATGGCCCTGCTCGACCCATCGGGTACCTTTGGCGGTTATGATAAATTTGGGATAGCTTCGCTCTGCCTTCATAATAATCCGTCCTTTTTCACGTTTGCACCCAGTATACCACAGGAAAGCCCAAAAGAAAAGCCCGGGGAAAGCGCTTTTCCCACAATGGTGGATTGATTTTCGAGGGAAAATGCGGTATGATATCGTAGATATGCTGTAAAGGTGGCATTGCGCCTATTCTCGCCCTTGCGATTGCGATATTTGAATTGGAGGATATATTATGCCTAAAGTTGCGTTAATCACCGGCATCACCGGTCAGGACGGCTCCTATCTTGCCGAGTTTCTGCTGGAAAAGGGGTATGAGGTCCACGGTATCACCCGCCGGGCTTCTCTTTCCAACACCGCCAGAATTGACCATATTCTGGATAAAATCAAACTTCACGACGGTGATTTATCGGATTCTTCCAGCTTAATCCGCATTATTTCCATCGTTCAGCCCGATGAAATCTACAATCTGGCTGCCCAGTCCCATGTGCAGGTTTCCTTTGACGTTCCCGAGTATTCCGGCGATGTGGACGCCCTGGGCGTGCTTCGGATTCTGGAAGCCTGCCGGATTCTGGGCCTGACCAAGAAGACCAAATTCTATCAGGCCTCCACCTCTGAGCTGTTCGGCAAGGTGGAGGAGGTTCCCCAGCGGGAGACCACGCCTTTCCATCCCTATTCCCCCTACGCCGTTGCCAAGCAGTACGGCTTCTGGATCACCAAGGAGTACCGGGAGGCCTACGGTATGTTCGCCGTCAACGGCATCCTGTTTAACCACGAGTCCGAGCGCCGGGGCGAGAATTTTGTCACCCGGAAGATTACGCTGGCTGCCGGACGGATCGCCGAGGGCTTGCAGGATCATCTGGAGCTGGGAAACATGGACTCCCTCCGGGACTGGGGCTATGCCAAGGATTATGTGGAATGCATGTGGATGATTTTGCAGCACGAGACTCCCGAGGATTTTGTCATTGCCACCGGCGAGCAGCACACCGTCCGGGACTTTACCGAGAAGGCCTTTGCCGCCAACGGCATGACCATCCGCTGGGAAGGAGAGGGAATCGATGAGAAGGGCTATGACGCGGAGACGGGCAAGCTGCTGGTGTCCGTAAATCCCCAGTGGTTCCGTCCTACGGACGTAGATAACCTCTGGGGCGACCCCACCAAGGCGAAAACCGTGCTGGGCTGGAATCCCCAGAAGACCAGCTATGAAGAGCTGGTGCGGATTATGGCAGTCCACGACCGGGAGCTTGCCATGCGGGAGAAGGCCATGAAGGAGGTCAGTGCGCAATGATGGAGAAAAACGCAAAGATTTATGTTGCCGGACACCGGGGCATGGTAGGCTCCGCCATCGTTCGGGAGCTGAACCGGCAGGGCTACCACAATATCATCACCCGTACCCATAAGGAACTGGATTTGACTCGTCAGGACGCAGTGGAGGCATTTTTTGCCGAAGAAAAGCCCGAGTATGTGTTCCTGGCCGCCGCAAAGGTAGGCGGCATCGTCGCCAACCAGAACGCCCTGGCGGATTTTATGTACGACAACATGATTCTGGAAATGAACGTGATTCACTCCGCATGGAAAAACGGCTGTAAAAAGCTGGAATTTCTGGGCAGCTCCTGCATCTACCCCCGCCTCGCCCCTCAGCCCATGAAGGAAAGCTGCCTGCTGACATCGGAATTGGAAAAAACCAACGAAGCATATGCCCTCGCCAAGATTTCGGGCCTGAAATACTGCGAGTTCCTGAA